>CAIZEE010000152.1 GCA_903931835.1 uncultured Elstera sp. | reverse complement strand
CCTGCGCAACACGACGCGGCAGCCCTTGGCAGAAGCTATGGAGAACCGTGCCTTGCGGGAAAAGCTGTTGGCCGCGTCGGAAGCGCGCGGCGATCAGGACGGTGCGACCGACCAGCGCGAGCTGATCGCCAAATTGGCGCAGCTCCGCGCCCAGCAGGCAGCCTTGCTCGGCTTCCCGAGCTTCGCGGCTTATAAGCTCAGCGACCAGATGGCGCATTCGCCCGACAAGGCGCTGAAACTCATGGGCGATCTGGTGCCGGCGGCAACCGCCAAGGCGCGCGCCGAAGCGGGCGATATGCAGGCGATCGTCGATAAGGCGGGCGGCAATTTCAAGATCTCCGCCGCCGATTGGCCCTATTATGCGGAGAAGGTGCGAGCGGAGAAATTCGACCTCGATCCCAATGCCATACACCCCTATTTCACCTATGACCGGGTGCTGAAGGACGGCGTATTCTTTGCCGCCAACAAGATGTACGGCCTGACGTTCAAGGAGCGCCACGACCTGCCGGTCTATAACGCCGATATGCGCGTGTTCGACGTGTTCGACGCCGACGGCTCGCAATTGGCGGTCTTCTACGTCGATCCCTTCGCCCGTCCGAACAAGGCGGGCGGAGCCTGGTGCAACTATCTGGTTGCCCCCAGCGGCCTGTTCGATCAGAAGCCTGTCGTGGTCAATGTGACCAACTTCACCAAGCCGCAGAAGGGCCAGCCGGCGGTTTTGAGCTTCGATGACGTGACGACGATGTTCCACGAATTCGGACATGCGCTGCACGCCATGTTCTCAAGCCAATACTACCCCTCGCAGGCCGGGTTCAACGTGCCGACCGACGTCGTCGAATTCCCGTCCCAGTTCAACGAGCATTGGGCGCTGGAGCCGAGCGTGTTTGCCAATTACGCCAAACACTATAAGACCGGTGCGGCCATGCCGACTGATCTGGTTGAGAAGATCAAGAAGTCGAAAACCTTCGACCAGGGCTACAAGACGGTCGAGTATCTGGCCGCCGCGCTGCTTGACATGGAATGGCATAGCCTGCCGGCCGATGCGCCCAAACAGGACCCGGACGCCTTCGAACAGGCTGCGCTGAAGAAGCACAATATCGACATGGCCGAGGTGCCGCCGCGCTATCGCAGCACCTATTTCCTGCATATCTGGGGCAACGGCTATGAGTCCAATTACTACGCCTATCTTTGGGGCGAAGTGCTGGATGACGATGCCTTCGAGTGGTTCGAAAGCCATGGCGGCATGACCCGCGCCAATGGTCAGCGCTTCCGCGATAAGATGCTGGGACCGGGCTACGTCGCCGATCCGATGGCTCAGTACCGCGACTTCAGCGGTGGCGAGCCGAGCGTCAAGGCCCTGATCAAAGCCCGCGGCTTGGACAGCGTTACCAACTAGGCAAGCATAAGCTCCTCCTGCGTTTCGATGCGGGAGGAGCCCCTTCCCGGCCACGCCTCTGCCGTGTAGGCTTTCCCCGGTTTTCGCCTCGGGGGATCGTCATGACGCGCAGACTCATTTCAGCCTTGCTGCTCTCAGCCGCCATAGCGACCCCTGCTTTTGCTGCAAGCGACGATCCGACGGGGCCCTTTATCAGCACCCTGCCCTATGCCGCACCGCGCTTTGATAAGATCAAGGACAGCGATTACGCGCCGGCCTTGGAATACGGCATGAAGCAGCAATTGGTCGAAATCGATCTGATTGCCAATAACCCCGCACCGCCGAGCTTCGACAACACGGTCGGCGCCATGGAGCGGTCGGGCGAATTTGTCACCAGCGTCGGTCGCACCTTCAGCAACATGACCGGCGCCAATACCGACGACGCGCTGCAAAAGCTGGATGGCGAGATGCAACCGAAGCTGCGCGAACATCTCGATACAATCTATCTCAACGCCAAACTCTTCGCCCGCGTCTCCGCCGTCTATGACAGCCGCGATACGCTGGGGCTTGATGCGGCATCGAAATTCCTGCTGGAGGACACCTATCGCAGCTTCATTAAAGCAGGCGCCAAGCTGCCGCCGGATGATCAGGCGAAACTGCGCGCGCTGAACAAGGAAGTCGCCAAGCTCGGCGCCGAATTCCGCAAGCAGGTGCTGGCCGGCGTCAAGGAAGGCGGCGTGCTGGTCGAGGACAAGGCCGATCTTAAGGGGCTGAGCGAGGGCGATCTCGCCGCCGCTGCCACCGCTGCGGAGGCTGCCGGCCAGAAGGGCAAATATCTGCTCGTCCTGCGCAACACGACCCAGCAACCGATGCTGGAGACGCTGCAAAATCGTAGCCTGCGCGAACGCCTGATGAAGGCGGCGGAGAAGCGCGGCGACCAGGACGGACCAACCGATCAGCGCGACCGAATTGCCCAGATAGCCCAACTCCGTGCCGAGCAGGCAAAGCTGCTGGGCTTCCCGACTTTCGCTGCCTATCGCCTCAGCGATCAGATGTCAGGATCGCCCGACAAGGCCATGAAATTGATGGGTGATCTGGTGCCGGCGGCGACCGCCAAGGCGCGTGCCGAGGCGGCCGACATGCAGGCGATCATCGACCAGGAAGGTGGCGGCTTCAAACTCGCCTCTTATGATTGGGAGCTCTATGCCGAGAAGGTGCGCAAGGCGAAATACGACCTCGATCAGAACGAAGTCCGCCCCTATTTCACCTATGACCGCGTGCTGAAGGACGGCGTATTCTTTGCCGCCAATAAAATGTACGGCCTGACCTTCAAGGAACGCCACGACATACCGGTCTATGACCCCGATGTGCGCGTCTTCGAAGTGTTCGAGACTGACGGCAAGCCGCTCGCTTTATTCTATGTCGACCCGTTCGCCCGGCCGAATAAGGGTGGTGGGGCCTGGTGTACCTATCTGGTGGCGCCGAGCGGCATGTTCGACCAGAAGCCGGTGGTCGCCAACATGACCAACTTCACCAAGCCGGCCAAGGGCCAGCCGGCTTCACTGAGTTTCGACGACGTGACGACCATGTTCCACGAATTCGGCCACGCGCTGCATTCGATGTTCTCGTCGCATTACTACCCGTCGCAATCGGGCTTCCATGTGCCGCGCGACTTTGTCGAGTTCCCGTCACAATTCAACGAGCATTGGGCGCTGGAGCCGACCGTGTTCGCCAATTACGCCAAACACGTCAAAACCGGCGCCCCGATGCCGGCGGCACTGGTCGAGAAGATCAAGAAATCCAAGACCTTCAACCAGGGCTACATGACGACGGAATATCTGGCCGCCGCGCTGATCGACATGGATTGGCACAGCCTGTCTGCGGATACCCCGAAGCAGGATGTCGACACGTTCGAGCCTGCGTCGTTGAAGCAGCATGCGATCGATCTGGCGGAGGTGCCGCCGCGTTATCACAGCACCTATTTCTCGCATATATGGGGCAGCGGCTACGCGGCGAATTACTTCGCCTATCTGTGGGCGGAAGTGCTGGAGGACGATGCCTATGAATGGTTTGAAGAACATGGCGGCATGACGCGCGAAAACGGCCAACTCTTCCGCGACATGCTGCTGGCGCCAGGCTATACCGCCGATCCGATGGCACAATTCCGCGCCTTCCGCGGCCAGGAGCCAAGCGTGGCAGCGTTGATCCGGAAGCGAGGGCTGGATAGCGCTACGAACTAGGCTTGTTCGAGCACTGCGTCCGGCAATTCCATCAACCGGGGGCCGTCGGTCCATAGCAGGACGCAACGGATTCGGTACGCCGGATAAATCTGCTGGATCAGGCCGCGATATGCCGCCATCTGGCGCAGATAGACGGGCTGGACGCCGGCGATATCAACGGGCGGCGGACGGTTGGTCTTGTAGTCGATGATCATCACCGTATCGCCGGTGACCGCAAGACGATCGATCTGCCCGGACACGACCTGATCACCCAACCGCCCGATCAGCGGCACCTCCGCACGACTGCCCGGCTGGAAGAGCGGCGCGAAATCGGGGTGATCCAGAACGGCGAGCGTCTCACTGACGATCGCTTCGATCTCCGCCGCCGACAGATCATGCGCGGGGCTCGACAGGAAGCGCGTTGCGGTGACGGCCCGCTGCGCAGGTTCCAGATCGGGCAATGACTGCAACAGGCGATGGATCAGCTTGCCGCGCCGGAACGGGTTGGTGCCGTCGGCTGAAAAGGGCGAGCGCGTTGGCGGCGGCTCTGATGGCGCGCTTGGGCTGAGCGGCTGCGACGGCGTCGGTTCATCCGGAGCACTGGTCCTAGCCCAGTCAGGCAAAGCTGCCACGCTGCCGAGGCTCCGAGCCGGTGATTTTGAGACCGATCGCGCCGTATGTTGGGTTTCCAACCGCCAGCCAGTGCCGGTCCAGTTGTCAAATTGCAGCGACGAAAAATCGAACTCGACAGGCGCGGCGCTGGCCGCCATGCCATGCTCCACCAGATGGTACCAGCAATCGGCAGGCTCAGTCTTCGCTCCCTTCCAGCCCGTGACATAGAGCCGGTCCTCCGCCCGGGTCAGCGCCACGTAAAGCAGCCGGCGATATTCCTCAATTTCTGCGGCGGCAACACGCCCGCGCAGCGACACCACCAGATCATCGCGATACTCAGCTGAGGGCGACCAAAGCGGACCGGCATCGTCATTCGGCCACAGCAGAACGGGCCGGCTGATCGGTATCTGCATCGTATCCGGCAGGAACACGATGGGCGCCTGCAGACCCTTGGCACCGTGCACCGTCATGATGCGAACTTCGTCCCGCTCGCCGGTCGCGCCCTCCCGCTTGACCTCAAGCTGGACACTGTCCAGCCAATAGAGGAAACCCTGCAGCGTCGGCACATGATCGCGCTCATAGCGCAATGCCTGCGCGAGGAATTCGTCGATCGGGTCGGCTGCCTCCCAGCCCAGCCGCCCAAGCAGGCGTTTGCGTCCCTGCTCTGCCCCCAACACGGCAGCAAAGAACTCGTAGGGCCTGGTGAAATCGGCGCGGGCGAGCCAGTGGCGAAGAGCCTTGATGATAGGCGTCAACGCAGGATCGCCCGCCTCGGCTTCCTGCAGCGACCGCCACAGGGACTTCTTGGCGCGACCATGGGCAAGGTCGTAAAGCTGATCCTCCGACACGCCCAGCAAAGGCGATTTCAGCAGACAGGCGAGATTGAGGTCATCCTCCGGCAGCAAGACAAACCGCCCCAGCGCCATCAAATCCATGACGGCAAGCTGATCGGTCAGGGCCATCCGGTCGACACCCGCGATCGGCACGTCCAATTGCTTGCAGGCGCGCACCAGTTCGTCGACGAACGGCCCGCGCCGCCTGACCAGCACCAGAATATCGCCAGCGCGGATCGGCCGGCCGCGCGACGCCAAAATCTCCGATGTCTTGAGCCATTGAGCGATCTGGCGCGCGATCAATTGGGCAACCCGCGTCCTTGGCTTGTCTTCAGATGAGCGCTGGATGGGCAAGGCCCAATCCTCGACCTCCTCCTGCTCCATCGGAATGGCGGGCGGCCAAAGCTCGACGACGCCGCCCTGCCCGAGGCGCGACACCAGATGGCGAACCGTCTCGTCGCGGACGACACCGATCCGGGCGGGCGCTTCCGCAAAGACCGCGTCCACAACCTTCAACACCGCCTCGGTCGATCGGAAAGACGTCTCGAGATCAATCGTTTGCCAACGACGCTCGGCATCACGCACGCGCCGTTCAAAGAAATCACGCATGCGGGTAAAGGCGGCCGGATCGGCGCGCTGAAAGCTGAAGATGGACTGCTTGGCGTCTCCGACGACGAAGAGCGTACGGGGGCGGTCTACGGCACCCTGGCCGACAAAGAATTCCTCGGCGATCAGGCGGATAACCTGCCACTGCTCGGGATTGGTGTCCTGCGCCTCATCAACCAGAATATGGTCGATGCCGCCATCCAGCTTATAGTGAACCCAGGAAACCCCGCCCTCGACCTCCATTAACTGGGTGACGCCAGCGATCAGATCGTCGTAGTCGAGCCAAGCCCGGCGCTTTTTTGCTGCCTCATAATCGCTAAGCAGGACGGTGCCGAGCGTCATCAACGCGGCGGTCGCCTCAAACACGCCGACCGATCGGCGTCGCTCCGCCATTATCAAGACGCGACCCGCCTCCCCCTCCACCAAAGACGAGATGACGGGGTTTGCCGCGCGAAAACCCTTGGTCAGGAGATTGGCGCGAACCGCCCCCTCCTTGGTCAGGTAGATAGCAGCGTAGGCTGCGAAGGAAGGCTCCTCCCTGCCATCAAGCAGCGGGATCAATTTCTCGCCGATTGCAGGCCTTCCTTCGAGCAGCACCGGTAAGGCTTCACGCAACGCAGCTGCGGGTATCGCAGCCAACGCGGCGGCTTCAATCCCGGCAACGGTTTCGCCTTGAGCGACCCCAAGCAAATGCGAAATCTTCTCGAGCAGGCCGGCAAGCGTGCCTTCGTTGAAGATCAGCCGGCGCAGGCGCACGCGCTCGGCAATCAACGCGTCGATCAGTTTGATGAAGTCTTCCTCGCGGACATGCGACGTAAGGATCGCTAGTGCCGCACTCAGCCCCGGATGCTCGGTCTCACGAATTTCCCGCAACGCGCTTTCCCGGACGCCGCGCAGAAGGTCGGTCGCCGCTGCGTCGTCCAATACCGAGAAATGCGGCGCCACGCCGGCCTCCAGCGGGAAGCGTGCCAGCAGCGATTGGCAGAACGCGTGAACCGTGTAAATCTTCAGCCCGCCCGGCGCATCGAGAACCTGGCCGAACAGCAGACGCGCCAGCGCCGCTTGGCGGTCGGTGGGTTCCTTACCCGACAGCTCGGTCAAATCCCGGATCAAGTCCGGACCATCCAAAATGGTCCATTTCTCCAGGCGATCGATTACGCGGTTGGCCATTTCGGCCGCCGCCGCTTTGGTAAACGTAAGGCAGAGCAGCCGTCCGGGCGGCGTGCCCTGGAGCAGCAGGTTAAGCACCCGATCGGTCAGAACCTTGGTCTTGCCGGTTCCTGCCGAGGCGCCTACCCAGACGGAATAGGTCGGATCGGAGGCGCGGCGTTGTCGGCTGGAGGCTTGATCAAGCCCGCTCATCGCCATCCTCCGGGTTCATCCATTCCTTCAGCCGCGCCAGATGCGCATAGTCGTTATAGCGCGGCTGATGCTCCGGGCGGGGAACCGGCGTATAGGCAGTATGGGGGTCGTTGAAGGCCTCGACCAACCGGCGCAGACCCGCCAGTGCTTCTTGGATCGCCGTGTCGCCCTTTTTGACCGGATCGATACTGCCGGCTGGATCGCTGCCGCGCAGGTGCCAGAATTCAAGCCGCCCGATCGCGCCGGCCGGCAAGCCCTCAAACCCGCCTGCTTGTCCGATCAAGCCTTCGAGC
Source organism: uncultured Elstera sp. (assembly GCA_903931835.1). GTDB lineage: Bacteria > Pseudomonadota > Alphaproteobacteria > Elsterales > Elsteraceae > CAIZEE01. Next base: position 8,956 of record CAIZEE010000152.1, on the reverse strand, counting down.
GGTAATTGCGGCGCGCGGCCGGCCTCGATGTCGCGATTGGACGGCACGCCGCCGGTCTTATAGTCAATGATGCCAAGCGTTCCATCGACGCTGAGCTCCACCCGATCGGCCTTGGCGGTCAACGTGAAGGGACCTGACGGGAAATCCAGGACCACGCGCCCTTCGCATTCCGTCGCGATCCTGGACAAGCCGCCCCGCCGCCTGATTTCCTCCACCACGAACCAGCGGGCGATCGCCTCAAAACGCGGCCACCAGAATGCCCAGACACCAGGATGGGCCAGTGCCGAACCAAATGCCTCCCGCCCCATCGCCAAAAGCGCCGGCAGGGCATCTTCGGGCATCCTATCCGGGTATTTTCGTACGAACGCATCGAGTGCGGAGTGGATGAACATACCGCGCTCGGCCGCCCCCGGATCGGCATCCAGCGGATCGAGCGGCCGAAGCCGCAGAATCCGGCGCGCATAAAGTCCATAGGGATCGCGCATCCATTGCTCGATCGACGTCACGGGCAATACGCGCGGACGCTGATCGACGGGCGGGCGCGGCATCGGGATATTGCACGCGCGAATCTCATCGGGCCGGTCCAGCTCCCCAACCCACGCGATCCGTGACGTCTCGGTAGCGCTATCGGGCAAGGTCAGGGCGCGCACGCGCTCCAAATGGCGCAGCCAGCGCGATGGCACAGTAGGCGTCCCGTCGACACGCTGAGAGCGGGTCATGAAGACCTCCGGCGCGCCGCAAGCCTGCACGAAATCATGCGCCGCCTGGCCGATGCGAAGTTCCAGCGCGCCCAGCCCGAATGCCTCGCGCATGTCCCGGCTAAGCCAGGGATCGGTTGGCGGATCGGCCGGCCAGCTGCCCTCGTTCAGGCTGCCCAGAATAATCCGGTCGGCACTTTGCAAGCGTGCTTCGAGCGGCCCCCATATCGCCAGCCGCGGATGCTTGCCGAAGGACGGTCGAACAACGCGGCCGAGCACCAGTTGATCGAAGAGCGACGGATAGTCCCGGCCGGCGACATCTGGAAACCCTGCTGAGGCTTCCAGCAGTTCGTTCAGAAACCCAGCCGCTTGTTCGCCTGCATCTCCCGCCCAGAGTGTGGCCGCACCGCCCTGCGTATCGGTCGCCGCCAGTGCCTCGGCAACCGCACCATGCGCATTGGCAAGTGCGACGAGCGAAATCTCAAGTGTCGCCATCGCCTGGATCAGCGGCGCCATCGCCGTTTCCAGCCGGCTGATCCAAGCGGAGAGCGAGCCCGTCCGGTCCGCCAGTGCGGCGAGGATGCCGGCAAAGCCAGCGCCCGGGCGCGGACCGCGCAGTGCCGTGATTTCGAATTGTCTCGTCAAGCTGAGAAACGCCACACGCGCCATGCCGCCGGCGCAGAGTGGATGTTTCAGCAGGCTCAGCAGAGAGGCCGGCGCCAACGCATCCTCAATCGCCGCCAGGATCAGGCGCAGAAAGGAACCGGGCGGCGTCGCGGTCAGTGGTTGCCCGGCAGAATCGTCGATATGGATGCTGTAGCGGCCGAGTTCGGCAGCGACGCGGCGTGCGAGCGCGCGGTCAGGCGTCACCAATGCGGCGGTCGCTCCAGGCCGCTCCAATGTCTCGCGCATCAGCAAGGCGATCATCGTAGCCTCTTGCTGTGGGTCCTGGCAATCGAGCCGGGTCAGCCCGGTGAAACCGGCGGCCAATTCAGGCTTCACCGGAACGGCGCGCGGGTCGAGTGCGGTGGAGAGCAGAAGGGCGCGTTGAGGCGCCGGGCTGGCAATGCGCGGATAAGCCCAATCCGCCACCTGATCCCGCGTGACGTCGAGCTTGGCGAGCAAGCGTTTCAGGCCGTATTGCGGATGACACGGGCCGATGACATCGAAGGAGTCATCGTCTATCTCCCGGTCAAGCCCCGGCAGGATAACGCCACAATCCGGCAGGCGGCATAACACGCCCAGCAGTTCCGCCGTTGCCGGAATGCTACCGGTCGAACCGGCGGCAAAGACCGGTGCCAAGGGGGGTGCTGCCTGCCAACGCTGGGCCTGCCCTTCAATCACGAGATTGCGCCTGGCAGCGGCATCGACGACGCCTTCATCCGCCCGGATCGCCGGCCAGACCTCGACCAGAATCTTCAGAAACTCGAGCGTGATCTGCCAATGACCGGCGTATTTTTCTGGAACCAGATCGGCGAGACGCCCGAAATCCGCGCGCTCGGTCTCGACCCGGTCGAGCAATTGGCCAAGCGACCGGGCCAATGCGGCCGCTTGATCCCAGGAGAGGTCGCGCCCGCCCGCAGCAATAAGCCGGGTCAACACCAATTGCCGCCGCAATCCGGAGAAAGCCGGTGGCAATTCCAGGGTCGACGCCAATCCATCGTCGCCCGGCGCATCACCGCCCAATACCAATTCATCGGCATCGAGGTCGCCGAGCGGGATCATGCGCGGCAGCAGCAGCGCCTGCCCTTCCGAACCGCGCAGAAATGCCTCTCTTAAGGCGCGACATGCGCGACGCGTCGGCAACAGGATCGTCATTGCCGCCAATTGCAACGGATCGCCCGCCGCGCGTTCAGTCAGCCCGGCGGCAAGCGCGTCGACAAAGGGTATCCCGTTCGCAATGTTAAAGACGCGCGGCGACGCGCTCAAACAGCCGTCTTCCTGGCGCTCGCCCATTCCAGCGTGGGGCTCAGCCGGCGTTCATCCAGATAGGTTTCCGCTGCCTCCAGATCATTGGGCGAGCCGATATGGAACCACAGCCCGTCATGAACCAGACCGAACAGTCGATGCTGTTCCTGCAAGTCGTCCCAGACGAGATTGCGCGAAAACGGCTCGATCTTGCGGCCGGCCAAGGCCCGTGGGTGCACCAACTCGACACCGGCGAACAGGAAGGGTGCGACTTCCGTCGCTTGCCGGCGTGTCAGCCCGCCCGCCGGATCCGCATGGTAATCGCCCACGCCGTCATAGCTGAGTGCGCTGACAGTACGCTGAAGCAACAGCAGCGAATCCATGGTCTCGCCATTCCAGGCACGCGCCAGTCTTTCCAGCGCCGGGATCGCGCCATCGAACCAGAATATATCGGCGTTCAGCACATAGAACGGCTCGTCGCCCAGCAGCGGCAGGGCATTGACGAGGCCGCCGCCCGTCTCGAGCAGCTCCTCTTCCCGCGAGATCTGGCAATGCGGCACGCGGCGCTCCTCAAGATGCGCTTCTATCTGATCGCCGAGATAATGCGCGTTGACGACAACGCTCTCAATTCCGGCCGCCTCCAACCGGTCGAGCACATGGTCGATCAACGCCCGGCCGCAAACCTCAACGAGCGGTTTCGGGCGGGTGTCAGTCATCGGGCGCATGCGCTTGCCATAGCCAGCGGCCATGACCATCGCGCGATTGACCCGGATCATATCCGGTCACCATTGGGGATGACGCGATACTCCGCTGGAATGACGCGATCGAGCCAGACGACGATCGGCGCCAATGCGGGATGTTGACTATCAGCCTCAATCATACGCCAGCACCTAGGAATGTGTTTTAGATAGCCAGGCTTACCGTCGCGCCTGGCGAGCCTAGTGAAGATACCGATAATCTTCAGATTCCGCTGCACCGACAAGCAGGCAAACGCAGCATTAAAGTTGAGCGCGTCGACCTCGGGAAAGGCTGCCAAATAGCGCGCCGACAGTTCAGCGATCAGCTCTGGGGCGACATCACGACGGGCATCGCGCAACAACGATACGAGGTCGTAGAGTGCCGGTCCCCTGAGCGCGTCCTGAAAGTCCAGCAACCCGACAGATTTCGGCGGCGGGCGATCCAGCACCATCAGGTTATCAACGTGATAGTCGCGCAGAACGAGGGTTTCGGGAATCAGCCGGGCGACGGGCAGCAAGGCGGCCCAGATATCGCGATAGACGTCCCGCTGGTCGGGATCAACGCTCAAACCTGAAACAGCCGGCAAATACCAGTGCGTGAACAGATCGAGTTCGACCTGCAGCACACGATCGTCATAAGGCGGCACACCGGCGGTCAGAACTGCCGCGTCACCCTGATGCAGGCTGATCAGCAGATCGACTGCTGCCGTATAGAGCGACCTTTCCTTGGCGCCGGCCGCCAGCGCCCGCGTGAAGGTCTGATCACCCAAATCCTCCAGCAGCAGGAACCCCTGCTCCGCGTCACGGTCGAGAATCCTCGGCGCGCTGTAGCCAGCCGCCAGCAGATGCTCGGCGATCTTAAGGAATTGCGGAGCGTCGTTATGCGGCGGTGGCGCATCCATCAGCATCGCGGTCTGGGTGCCATTGACCAGCCTGGTATAGCGACGGAATGAGGCATCGCCTGGCAGCGGACGCCGCTCAGCCGCTTGCCATCCGGCACGGGCCAGAAATTCGTCCAACGCCGTCGCGCGGTCGTTGACCAGAAGAGGCAAGCGTGACGACCAGCCCGCCGATCCGGACACGGCGATGCTACGGCGATCGGGTGCTGACCCGTCAGCAAATCGGATATCGAGGCGTTCACGCGGCAAGGCCGCTTCCAACCGCTCAGGCCATTCGATCAAGGTCACGCCATCGCTCAGCGCGTCCTCGAATCCCAGTTCATAGATTTCATCGACGCGCTTGAGCCTATATAGGTCGAAATGCCAGATTTCGGCGCTGAGAACATAGGTCTGGACCAGTGTAAAAGTCGGGCTTGGCACTTCGATCGGCTTGCCTGCCATCGTCTGGATCAGCGCGCGGGCAAAGGCTGTCTTGCCGGCCCCGAGATCACCCCATAGGGACACAACGTCGCCCGGTTCCAGCAACGGCGCCAGACGCCACGCTAAGGCTTCAACCTCGGCAAAACTGGCATCGGGCAGTTTGAACGCGGCATCTTGGGGCGAATTCGACATGATGGCCTAGGCTTTACCGTGGTCAGGGAAAACCCGCAACATGCCGGCTGTCGCATATCTGCGTCGCGGCCAACCGGCTTGATTTCCGTAATGAGGAACCGGATGATACGCACCGTTCGGGAGCTTGGATAGACCAGCGGTTCGCCTGCCGCCATCCCTCCCCCAAGGTTGAGAAAGATAAAGATTGAGCGCTGCAGTTAAGAAGCCGCCCCTGGTCACGGATGTGGCGATTATCGGGGCCGGACCGGTCGGGCTTTTCGCAATCTTCGAATGCGGCATGTTACGGCTGAAATGCCATGTCATTGATGCGCTCGACGCCGTCGGCGGGCAATGCACAGCACTCTACCCCGAAAAGCCAATCTACGACATTCCGGGACATCCGCGTATCGAGGCAGGCTTGCTGATCGATCAATTGGCCGAACAAGCTGAGCCCTTCCAGCCGGTCTACCATATGGGTCAGCAAGTCGTCGCACTGACGGAGGAGGCCGGGTACTGGCGGCTGGAAACCTCTACAGGCACGGTGATCGACGCCAAGGCCGTGATCATCGCAGCCGGTGTCGGGGCCTTCGGCCCGAACCGCCCACCACTCGACGGCATCGACGCATACGAGAACCGTAGTGTGTTCTACTATGTGAAGCGGCGTGAAGATTTCCGTGGCAAACGCGTCGTGATCGCCGGCGGTGGGGACAGTGCTGTCGATTGGGCAATCTCGCTGGCGGAACTGGCCGAGCGTGTCATGGTCGTGCACCGGCGTCCGAAATTCCGCGCAGCACCGGAAGCCGCAGCAAAGCTCGACCAGCTCGCCCGTGATAACATCATCGACATGGTCGTGCCCTATCAATTGAGCGGGCTCGTTGGCGACGACGGGCGGCTCAGCGCGGTGCTGGTCGAGGATCTCGATGGCAAGTCAAGAAAACTGGAGGCGGACTTCCTGCTGCCCTTCTTTGGCTTGTCGATGAATCTGGGGCCGATCCTGGAATGGGGTCTCGATCTAGACCAAAACCATATCACCGTCACGCCATCGACCTGCGCCTCCAGCAAGCCCGGCCTTTACGCAATCGGCGATATCGCCCGCTATCCGGGCAAGCTGAAATTAATTCTGTCGGGATTTGCCGAGGCCGCCCTCGCCGCCCACGCCATCCGGGCGCAGCTTTTCCCCGATGAGATCCTGCATTTCGAATATTCGACGACGCAGGGTGTCCCCGGTCAGTAATTCATCACTTCGCCGGCAGATGGAAATCCACGGTTTCGACATTCTGACGCTGCGGCAGATGACAGGTCACGACCGTGCCACGTCCGGGTGCCGAGCTGATATCCAGTCTGCCGCCATGCAGCTCGATGAAACTGCGCACCAGGCTTAGCCCAAGTCCGGCGCCGCTCTGCTTGCTGGTCTTGTCGCCGCGCTCGAAGCGTTCCAGCACCCTGCCCTGATCCCGTTCGGGAATGCCGACCCCGGTATCGCCAACCGAGATGATAATATCGCTTTCCTCGCGATGCGCGCTCAGCGTCACCCGGCCGCCAGGTGGCGTAAAATTGCAGGAATTGCTCAGCAGGTTGAGGACGATCTGGCGCAAGCGGCGCTGATCAGCATGGAGCGTCCCGATCGCCGGATCGCAGTCAAACGCGACCGTCAATTGCTGGTTGCGCGCACGTTCGCGGATCAAGCCTGTGACGCCTGACAGTAGCGGGTACAGATCGATTTCGCTCAGATTCAGCACCATGTAACCGGCTTCGATCGTCGCCAGATCAAGAATGTCATTGATCAACGCGAGCAGCCGTTCCGATGCCTCCAAAATACCCTGGACATATTCCAATTGGCGCGGCGTCAGGTCGCCGAAATACGGGTTCGCCAGCAACTCGGTAAAGCCCATGATCGAGTTGATCGGTGTGCGCAGCTCGTAAGAGACGTTTGCGACGAACTCGGTCTTCATGTGATCGGCTGCTTCCAGCGCCTGATTGCGCTCACGCAAGGCGCGCTCGACCCGCTCGCGATCGGTCACATCGAAATAGGTAAACAGGTTGGCGCCATCGGAAAGCGGTACCGTGATCGACTGAATATGCCGACCGTCCGACCTGGAATCAGCACTCCAGCGCGGTTGATTGCGCTGTAATTCAAGGCGGATACGCCGCTTCTCTGCCTCCCAATCGGGAATGTCGTCGAAGAATTGCCGGCAATGATCAAGGAAGGCGCCGAGCGTCAGCGTGTTGTCCAGCATCGCCTGGGGAATCTGCCAGATGGTTACGAAGGCTGGATTCCACAGCTTAAGTCGCCCATCCGTTCCGAAGACCGCGACTCCCTCGTTCAGATGGTTCAGCGTCTCGCGCTGAACATCGATCAACGTGTTGTACGAACGCTCCATCGCCAGGCTGTCGGTCACGTCGTCAAAGGTGTAGATCAGTCCGCCCAGCGGATGGGGCGCGATCACCTTGCGCAGGGTTCGCTCATCGGGAAGATGAAGCAGATAGTCGACCGGTTCCGCCAATGTCTGAAACAGCGCGTTCTGGCCGCGTTTGAATTCCGGGAAATCGGCCATCTCCGGCAGCTTGCGGTTCTCGCGCTTAGCCTCCAGCACTTCCGACAAGGTTGGCGAAGCCGCCAGCCAGACACGATCAAGGCCCCAGAGTTTGGCGAAGGCCGAGTTGGCGAAGCGCAGATGGCGATCCGGGCCGTAGATCGCGATCGCCGTGATCAACCCTTCCAGCACCGCGACATCCGCATTCCGGTATCGATCGAGTGTGGTTTGCAGCCGGTCGGCATCGGCCTTGAGCGACGCATTACGGACCCGTTCGGCCGTGAGCCTGGCGCGGAGGATCAGAATTGCGATGACGAGGATGACAAAAAACCCGCCAGCCATACCGCCCGCCACAGCGGCGATGACGGTCGACTCAAGCAGCGGCACAGATGCCTCCACTTTGGCAGACGCTGCTAACAGCAAGACGCCGCCAGCCAAAGCTGACAGCGTCCTGTGTTTTTAATCCAGCGCGAGGTGCCGGAAGCACCGCTTGATCTAACAATGCTTCCCCCCGCGCCGGTTTTTCGGCGTGTTTAGTAGCGGTAATGCTCCGGCTTGAACGGACCCTGATCGGTCACACCAAGGTAGCTCGCCTGCGCATCAGTCAATTTTGTCAGCTTCGCGCCAACTTTGCCCAAATGCAACGCTGCAACCTTCTCGTCGAGATGCTTCGGCAGAACATAGACCTTCTTCTCATAGCGATCGGCATGGTTCCAGAGCTCGATCTGCGCCAGCACCTGATTGGTGAAGGACGCGCTCATCACGAAGCTCGGGTGGCCTGTGCCGCAACCGAGATTGACCAGACGACCCAGGGCCAGCACGATCAAGCGCTTGCCATCGGGGAACACCACCTCGTCAACCTGCGGCTTGACCTCTTCCCAGACGTAGTTGCGCAGCGATGAGATCTGAATCTCGCTGTCGAAATGGCCGATATTGCAGACGATCGCGCGGTCTTTCATCTGGCGCATATGCTCAAGCGTGATGACGTCGATATTGCCGGTCGCGGTGACGAAGATATCGCCCAGCGGAGCAGCCTCATCCATGGTCACAACCTGGTAGCCTTCCATCGCGGCCTGCAACGCGCAGATCGGATCGACTTCGGTGACCATGACGCGGGCACCCTGGCTGCGCAGGCTGGCGGCTGAGCCCTTGCCGACGTCGCCATAACCGGCAACCACGGCAACCTTGCCGGCCATCATGACGTCCGTCGCACGCTTAATGCCATCGACCAGGCTCTCGCGGCAGCCATACAGATTATCGAATTTCGACTTTGTGACGCTGTCATTAACGTTGATCGCAGGCACCGCGAGACGGCCGGCCTTGGCCATTTCATAGAGGCGATGCACGCCGGTCGTGGTCTCCTCAGAAATGCCGCGAACCTCGGTCAGCATCTCGGGATACTTGTCATGCATGATCTGCGTCACATCCCCGCCATCGTCGAGGATCATGTTCGGCTTCCAGCCATTCGGGCCGCGCAGCGTCTGCTCGATACACCACCAGAATTCCTCCTCCGTCTCGCCCTTCCAGGCGAAAACCGGCACGCCGCTCGCGGCGATCGCGGCGGCTGCCTGGTCCTGCGTCGAGAAGAT
>CAIZEE010000151.1 GCA_903931835.1 uncultured Elstera sp. | reverse complement strand
TCCTGTCCGGTTTTCCGGGACCACCTCAACCAGATGACGCTATGGGGCGGGATGCTTGGGTGACAGGCTCGGAAATTACTCAATCTGATGCAGGCTTGTTCAAGCGGGACCGTCCTGAACCAGGTTCATTGGACGGCCCGGTCGAGGGCCTACCGCGATCGCGTCACATCGGGCTTTGTGCTCGGCGGCGCCGGCGAGATCGGTTGGACTGGGATCGACCCGGTGGCTTTCGAACCGGAGGAGGTGATGTCTTCTAGAACGCCAGGTTCGATGTCAGCGCCGGCAAGCAGAGCCGCGCATCGACCCAAAATTGGCGATGATTCCTGGCTCGGCGTCGTCGCATATGCCGCTGGAGGGCGCCTCAACCAAAGGTCAGACCGAACCATCGAGCGAGCCGAATGAGGGGCAGCATGAGAAGTGCGCCAATCGCGAAGCTGACAAAGGCCAAGCTCCAGTCCAGCATCCCGGTTTGAATGAGCTTGGCATAGATCAGAAGACCGCCGAACACGACGAGCGGCAAAGCTGACGCCACGCCCATCGTGTATCGCTTCGCACGCCACCCCATATAGAGATGGAAGAAGCCGTGGGCCGTATAGCCGCCCAAAAACACAGCAAAAACGAAGATCGCGAGGCGCGAAGTGTCCGACTCCGCCGCCCAGGCCGCAACCGCGGCGAAGATTGTCAACTCCAATGAGATGGCAACGAGCGTCTGCAGCACGTCCAGTGGTTTGTAAGAAATGGAATTATGTAAACTTCCAACAATCCAGACAGCTGCCGCCTCTTCAGCGTCGTGGACTACAAACAAGAGTGGGAACAGCCAAAACCAGCCCGACGCGAGAGTATTTTCTACTTGAGCAATTGCGTATGTCCATAACTGCAACATGATCAACAGTTCCCGCAATCGGTCCCCTGACCCGGCGATGAATCGCAGGGAGCCCGTGTCGATAGAAGTCGGGCACATCCTCCGAAACGAGCCAATATCAACGGCGAACTGTCTAGGTTTCTCATTTTATCTCGATCGCGCTATGCCAGCTCCGGTCCCGCAAGCTTGGGTGACCGCTAGACACTCGCGATATCCGATTTCAGCTGAACGTACTGCTCGCGGGTGATTTCGCCGCGGGCGTACCGCTCATCGAGAATATCCCGAGCCCCTTTGCGCGGCAGATCGAATTTTCGATGCGCGCTGTAGGAGTAGCCCCAGTTTCCGATGCCCGAAAAGACCAGCATGATGAAACCAAACCATAGAATCCAGCCCCAGCCGAAGAACCAGTCGTTCCAGTAGGTATGCATGGTTTGATCTCACTTGGACGCGCAGGAGTGACGAGCCGTGGCGCATAACGGGCAGTCGAAGCTAGCGGGGCCGTCCAGGCCGGTGCAGGATCGGAATCTACTCAATTCCATGGATTGATCAGTGCGGCCTCTGCGCGAGCCGGAGCGCGGTGCGTCAGTGTCGGTCGAGATAGTCTTCGACCGTTTCATTGGACTGCGACAAGCCATCCTCAAGATAATCGCTGACCAAGGGAATCCCCGCCACGTACCGCGGGGTCCGTTCTCGACCGATGTCGATGGCCGCAGTCCGCGCCTCGTTCCATTCGCCCAAGGTGAAGTCACCGCGACCAATCCAGATCAGGGCAATGAGATCGCGTTGCTCATCGTCATTGAGGTCACTGATCGCCGAGCTCAACACATGGAGCGTGTCGTCGCCCGCCCCAAATTCGAGCGCATCGACACTGCTGTCGTCGGTCGGATTGGAGCCGCTGTCAGGGTCGGTCTCTTCCACCTTCGCATCGAATTGGCGCGCCTTCAGAACGATGGAAAACGCGCTGTCAGGCGTAATGGTCAGCGATGGCATGCGAGTCTCCCATGGCGCCCGCGACCGTCGAACGGACTGCGATGGAAGGCGCTTATCCCTTAACCACCCGCGCGTCCGCCGCGTCAGGCTCGGCTTCTACCTACTTGAATTTCGGGGACGTCGCTGGAGTGCATATCCCGTTGAGATGCCGGGCGCCCCAGTGTGAATTGTTTATTGAATCCCCCGAATTCCCATGTCAATTAAGTGCAGCGTCACCGTAATTCGGCGGTGAGGGTGTGGGACAGTTCGGTAACCTGACAGTTTGCGGCGACCCTCTCGATTTTACCCGCGACGTGCCGCGTAGCAAGGTGGTTATTCATCATGGCGGACTGGGAACAGCGATGTGGGCGATGGTCAATGGAGTTGCGCAGTGGGGGTGTGTGAATGATCTGGAGAAATCTTTTTATCGAGACAGTTTTCACGCGCTGAGAGATGGTCGCGATGGCTCGGCGCGCTTGGAGGTTTCGTAGAATTTTGCGACAGTTTCAGATGGAATACTGTCCCCGGAATTTTGGTTAATATTTTTGAATA
>CAIZEE010000150.1 GCA_903931835.1 uncultured Elstera sp. | reverse complement strand
CCATGTGCAGCCGCTCAGCCTCGACAAATTCGGCGATCCGTTGCACCGATTCCCCGCGATCACCGTGTCGCCCTGCAATCTTCGCCCGACCTCGCGCGGCATTGTCCGTCTGCGCTCGGCCGACCCCGCCGCCAAGCCGGTCATAGCGCCCCATTATCTCAGCACGGCGGAGGATCGACAGGTGGCCGCCGATGCCATCCGGATGACCAGACGGCTGATGGCGCAGCAGTCGCTCGGCCGATTCAGGCCGCAGGAATATCTGCCCGGTCCGTCAGTTAGCGACGATCCGGATGAACTCGCCAAGGCGGCCGGCGATATCGGGACGACGATCTTTCACCCGGTCGGCACCGCCAAAATGGGCCTCCCCTCCGACCCGATGGCGGTGGTGGACGAACGCTTGCGCGTTATTGGGGTGCAGGGCTTGCGCGTCATCGATGCCTCGGTGATGCCGACCATCACCTCCGGCAATACCAATACGCCGACCATCATGATTGCCGATAAAGGCGCGGCCATGGTGATCGAGGATCGGCGGAGCTAGAGCAGGAACGCCAGCGCCTCGGCGCAATTCTGCTCGACCTTCAGCGACAGAAACTCATCGGCCCGGGTTCGCCCGAGATTGACGGCGGCGATCGGCTTGCCCGCTCGCCACGCCATCTGGGCAAAGCGAAAGCCTGAAAACACCATCAGCGAGGATCCTGCGATCAACATCGCATCCGCTTGGTCGAGGTGCCGCATCGCCGTCTGGACGCGGTCCTTCGGCACGTTCTCGCCAAAGAACACGACATCGGGTTTCAGCACGCCGCCGCAGTTCCCACAGGCCGGTATGGCAAAGCCGGAAAAATCGGCCTCAAGATCGGCATCGCCATCCGGCGCGTCGCCGCCGGCGATCTCAAGCCAACCTGGATTGAGCCGGCTGAGCTCATCCTGGAATCGGGCACGATCCATCCGCTGTTCGCAGCCCATGCAGCGCACCTGATCGAGCCGCCCATGCAGATCAATGACCTCAGCACTGCCAGCACTCTGATGCAGCCGGTCGACATTCTGGGTCAGCAGCATCTCGCTGCGCCCCGCCGCTTCCAGCCGCGCCAGCGCCAGATGCGCGTCATTGGGCTTGGCACTGGAAAAACGCTGCCAACCGATCAGGCTGCGCGCCCAGTAACGCTGCCGTGTCGCCACGCTGCCCATAAAGGTCTGATAGGTCATCGGCTGCGCGCGCTTCCAGTTGCCCTCGGCATCGCGGTAATCGGGGATGCCCGAATTCGTGCTGCATCCGGCCCCAGTCAGAATGAACAGGCGGCGGTGCCGATCAACGAAATCTTTGAGTTCGGAATTTCCCGCCATGGGGCACGCTTACTGCAAGGGCTCTATCGGCAGCTAGATAGTTCTTTTCTCTTGGCAAAACAGGGCTGGTGGCCTGAGCTTGGCCGAGCAGAAAATCGGGGCGCCTATCAGGGGAAAATCGCATGAGCATTTCAGGTATTTTTGCGCGCGGCGTCGCACTGGTCGGTGGCACCGTGCTGCTCATGCGTCGCATGAAACAGGGCTTGCCGGAGCAGGCCTGGGGCCGCATGCCGAAGATTCCGACGGCGCAGCCGCAGGGTAGCCTGCCGACCCTGAAAATGCCGACCGCCCAGGGCTGGGCTAAGGGGCAGAAGCCGGTCGCGGCACCCGGTCTCACCGTCAACGCCTTTGCCGCCGGCCTCGATCACCCGCGCTGGATTCAGGTGCTGCCCAATGGCGACGTTCTGGTGGCGGAGGCGTGTTTCCTCGCCGGCGAAGGCAAGCGCAGCCTGTTCGATCACGCGATGATCGCGACGATGCGCCGGGCTGCCGCCATCGGTGAAAGCCCCAACCGCATCATCCTGCTACGTGATGCCGATGGCGATGGCGTGGCGGAAATCCGCGAGACCTTCCTCGACGGGCTCAATCAGCCCTTCGGCATGGCGCTGATCGGCGACACATTCTATGTCGGCAATACCGATGGCGTGGTCGCCTTTCCCTACACCAAGGGTGCCACCAAAATCACGGGTCCCGGCCGCAAGCTGGTGGATTTCAAGCCGGGCGGTCATTGGACTCGCAGTCTGCTGCCCAGCCCCGACCAGACCAAGCTTTATGTCGGCGTCGGCTCCTACAGCAATATTGCCGAGGGCGGCATGGAGATTGAGGAGGGCCGCGCCGCCATCTATGAACTCGATCTCGCGACCGGCAAAAGCCGCATCTTCGCCAGCGGGTTGCGCAACCCGGTCGGCCTTGCCTGGGAGCCCAAAACTGGAGCGCTATGGACCGTGGTTAACGAGCGGGACGGTCTGGGCGATGAGACGCCGCCCGACT
>CAIZEE010000149.1 GCA_903931835.1 uncultured Elstera sp. | reverse complement strand
GCCGGAGAAGGCGCAAAGGCCAAATAGCGCCAAAACGATTTGAGTGAATTTCCGAGTTTCCATCGATCTGAATGCCTTGCGCTCAATTTGCTGAAAGTCGATCGTTGCCGACATCACACGTCTACCATCACAACGGGGAGTTTAAGGGACCGGGGAGTTTAAGGGACCGGGGAGTTTAAGGGACAGCATACTCATCTCCCCACCGTCAAATCACGCCCGCTATATCAGTCTGCGCAAAATCGCCGCCGACAAACAGCAAGCGGCACTGATGCTCCTTCGCCACCTCATAGGCGAAGCAGTCGCCGAAATTCAGAGCCGCCGGATGCACGCCCTTGCCCCAGCTTTCATAGGCATTTGCAATACGCCTGGCCGATGTCGGCGTCACGCTCACGACCTCAAAGCCAAGCTCTTCGATCAGGCGCTCCATCTCCCGGCCGACATTGCGGCGTCGGGCCACAATCATGGCCTCCGCCACCGTCCCTGCTGAGATCAGCAAACCCTCTTCAGCCTCCAGAGCGGCGGCGCACGCGTCTGCCTCCGGTTCGTTCAATATGATCGCCATCAGCGCCGATGTGTCGACCGCGATCATCCCGGCAGGCCATCGTCGCCGTAGAGAAAGTCCTGGCTGCGTGCAGCACTCGGGCCGGACGTGGCTTTCGCGGCACCGGCTTCCCGCACCGCATCAAGCAAGGCCCGGCGAGAGTTCCGATCTGGCACAGTCCTAACCGGCACAAGCCGGACGGCGGCATGGCCATGCCGTGTCAGGATGATTTCATCCCCTGCCTCTGCCCGCCTGACCAGTTCGGTCAACTGCCCTTTGGCGTCGGTCACGGACACCCGCATCGCACCACCCCGTTCTGGTCTATCTAGCGGTTCAGGCTCTTGACGGAAATTAGACCATCCACTGGACCATATCAAGGCAACATTGCGGAGATCGGCGAGACGATGGTTTGCACCAGCATCATCGTCGCAGCGGAACTCCGGTATGGAGCTGGTAAGAAGCGGGCGCCCCGGAGACTATCGCAATACCTCGTTGCCGCGATCGAGCCAAAACACCCTGGATTGCCGAACCGTGAGCGGAGCTCCTGTCACTTCGGCATGCCGCTGAGCCCGCTCGCCTGGCGTAGTTCGTCCCCCTTGAGGCGGTAACCGTCCAGAAAGACGGTGTCGACATGGCGGAGGTTGGCGAGGTCCTTTGACACATCGCCGTCAACCAGGATGATGTCAGCCGTCTTGCCAGGTTCGATCGATCCGGTTCGATTGGCCATGCCGGTCATGCGCGCCGGAATGATCGTCGCGGTTTGCAGGGCCTGCGCGTTGCTGAGCCCGGCTTGCTGATAGAGTTCGATCTCGCGCACGAGTTCAAGCCCATAGCCGTCCGTGCCCGCCACGATCGGGACCCCGGCCTTATTCAGTCGACCGACCAGCTCGACCATCTTGGCAAAGCTTTTGCGGAAATCATCGCGCGTCAGCCCGTCGAACAAGGGATAGCCGCCGATCTTCCAGCCGCGCACGACCGATGGCGGCGCAACCTCGGCAAAGGCGGCATATTCGGGCGAGATGGCGCTGCCGTCGGATGTCATCAGCGGCTCCCACACGGTCAGCGTCGGATCGATGATCGTGTGCCGCTTGGCGAGTTCGGCATAGAACGCCTTCATGGCGGGCGAGTTCAGATCGACATCCTTGCCGTATTTCGCAGGGCCTTCGAGGCGTGCGGCGGTATTCGCCTTGTCCACGACATCCTGCGGCATCGCCTGCATCATGATGAAGTTGATATGCGTGACCTCATCATAACCGGCACGCACGGCGTCGAGCGGGCGCATGCCGGCCGGCACATGGCCATGGACATGCAGACCCAATTTATGTGCCTCGGCTGCGGCGGGCGCGATCCAGGCCGGCGTCATCGACGTGTAGAATTTGGCGCCCCACAGCCCCGCCGCCTTGATTTTATCGACCGCGGCAATCGCTTCCGCCGCCGAGGTAACGGTGAGGGCACCCTGGGCGGCGAGCGGATCCTTGCGATCGATAATCACCGAGATCTTGCCGTCGGGCGCCACCAGATCGCCGGCAGCGCGGCGCTTATAGATGCTCAACGCTTCCTCGATCATGGAACCGGGGCTGCGGTAATTGGTCATGCCCGTCGCGACATTCTGCAACAGGTTCCAATCGTCACCACCGACATGCTGGTGCGAATCCCAAAGGCCTGGAAGCAGCGTCTTGCCATGCCCATCGATAACGGTCGTGCCGGCCGGGATCTTGATCGATTCTACGGCACCCAGGGCCACAACCTTGCCGTCCGCGATCAGCACCGAACGGTCGGGCAGATATCGACCTGCGACCGAATCGAACACCAGGACGTGATCAACCAATGTCGGCGTATGGTTGGCGGGGCTCAAAAACCGATGCGCAACATCGCGCACCATGTCCGCTGTCGCCTTATCCTGAATCTCCTTCAGTTTCGGGCCGTTAGCGTCATAGCCCTCGGGCAGTAGGGAGACGATTCCGGCGTAGCCGAAAAAATGGTTGCTGTCGTCAAGCCACACTGGAGACGGCGAGAAGCCATACCCCCTAAGAAAAGCCAGCTTGACCGTTCTTGAGCCCTGCGGTCCGGCGATTTCCACCGTCTGGCCGATCGAGATCGAACCATGGCCCGTCGGCAGCAGATCGACGCCTTTGTCGCCTGCCGCGACCAGCGCTTCGACATCGGACTCGCTCGCAAGCAAAGGCCCGCCATAGGTATTGTAGCGCTTGGCGCCAAAGGGGGCTGCCCCCTCATCGATCACCGTCTTCCAATGCGCGGTACCGTCGGGACCGACCGTGAAATCTTCAGTGGCGTCGCCTTGATCGGTAAAACCGCGAATGGCGATCGCGGTCGGCCGACCATCGGGGCCAAGCGTCATCACCTCATCGGTCTCGGTGATCCAGCCGCGCAGCGACATGGACATGCGATAGGCGACACGCCCGTCGGCCAGAGTCCACGACCAGATATCCCCATGCTTTCCGGCCGTCGACGTAATTGGATAATGACGCGCGCTTACCGGCGGCGTCATCAATTGCTCCTTCGTCGCCGGCTCGGCATTGGCGATCGATGCGGTGGCGGCAAGCAGTGATGCAAACAATATCCGGCGCATTGTCGTTACCCCCCAATAGGCAAACAGTCAGCACGCGAGTTTATTCTTGAAAGTCCAACGGACGCCATATCGATCTGCCCATCATGGGCCCGTTTTGGGGTTGCAACCTATCCGATCTACGGCGCTCGGCAGGCTGGCCCCAGGAGACAGATCCGCCGGCCACCGATCAATTCTGCGCCGTGTCCGTGACGCCATACTCTCCAATGTCTTTGGAACAATCCCCAGAATGGTACACGCCCTAAGGCACTTTTCGACCGCGCTTGCGTAAGCTACCCTCGGTTGATTGACGGAATGCTGTTGCGCCGGATGACAGCAACCACGCGCGCCGCGCCAGGGAAGCATTGAATGCGATCATTGATAGGGTACCCGATCGGCTCACTCATTGGCTTGATGATGCTGTTCCCGGCGACACAAGCGCTGTGCGATCCACCCCCCGTCGCAGCCTATGCGCAACTGCCGATCCAAGCGATGCGACTGTCGCCGGACGGCACGAAACTCGCGATGATTGTCGCTGTCGACGGGCGTCAGCAATTGGCCGTGCTTCCGGTGCAACCGGGGGCGAAGCTGCTAACCCGGCAGACCGATGAGCTTGAACCGACATGGTTCGACTGGAAAACCAACGACACCTTGATCGCAAGTTTGCGTTTCGTCTCCGACCGGCTGCGCGAGGCCCCGACCGTTGATACAAGGCTGATAGCCATTTCCGCTGACCTGTCCAAGTTCGTGGATCTCAACAAGCGCTCGGTGATTGGTGCCAGATCGGAGCTTCCGCTGTCATTGCAAATTCAGGACGCTGTCGTCAGCCTTTTGCCCAATGATCCTGAATCTATTCTGCTCGCGCATGTAGAGCTTCGCGACCTAAGGCTAACCCACCGACTCCTTTACCCGTCCGTGTTTCAGGTTTCCCTCGACGGCGAGCGACAAACCCAGATCGTCGAGCAATTGGACGGCGTCGAGAAATGGCTTGCCGACCCGCAGGGAAATGTTCGTGGCGGCCACAAGATAACGGCCTCGACACAGGCCTTTATAACCAGATCGTCGATCAATGGTGATTGGCACACTATCTTTTCCGACGACATCAACACCGGACAATTATTCGAACCGATAGCGTTCTCGGCAAGCGATCCAAAGATTGTTTATGTCCTGTCGGATCGGCTGACCGGTCGCAGTGGCATCTGGGAAGTCAGCGTTGAAACCGGCGAGTTTCTGCGCTCAGTCGCGGCCGCCGATCACGACGCAATTACCCCGGTCACACGCTATGACCGGTTGGTGGGGTACACCGTCGGCCTGGATGAAACGGAGCAGGTCTATCTCGACCCGGATTGGGCGCAGGATCATGCGAGCCTGCAGAAGGCGCTGCCCGGTCAAAAGGTCTTCATCCTCGATCGTACACAGGATGGCGTTCATTTGCTGGTCGGGTCTCGCAAGGACAACGATCCCTATCAGTATTGGGTATTGGATCGTTCAAGCGGCCAGGCGCGGATGACCCCCGTCGCGACCAATTACGCTGCTATCCCAAGGTCGCTGGTGGCACCTGTGACGCGGACATCGTTTACCGCGCGAGATGGCCTGACGATCCCGGTCCTGCTGACCCTTCCGGTCGGATACAAATCCGGGCCGATCCCGTTCGTTGTGGTTCCGCATGATGGCCCCAGCAGAAGAAGCACCACGTCATTCGATTATTTGACGCAGTTTTATGCCAGTCGGGGATATGGCGTTCTGCAGCCGCAGTTTCGCGGTTCAGCCGGTTACAGCACGGCGTTTGAGCATGCCGGGCTCCAGGAATGGGGCCTGAAGATGCAGGACGACGTCACCGATGCCACGAAATGGCTGATCGATCAGAATTACGCCGACGCGCAGCATGTCTGCATCGCGGGTTGGGGATATGGCGGTTATTCCGCCTTGATGGGGGCAATTAAGGAGCCCAAACTTTACCGATGCAGCATTGCCATTGCGCCGGTTACGGACCTGCATTTGGTGCTGCATAACCTCGAGTTCTACAAGTTCGCGGGAGTCAATATTCCCCGAATCGAAAATGATCTTATCCGAGAAACCTCGCCCAGCGAACACGCCGACAAAATCGAGGCCCCAATATTGCTCATTCATGGGCGCAAAGATTACAACGTGCCGCCTAAGCATAGCGACGAAATGGAGGCAGCCTTAAAGGATGCCGGGAAAGTGGTCGAAGCAGTCTATTTTAAGGACGAAGATCACTATTTTCGCCGCGAATCCGATCGTGCAAAGCTGCTGACGACGGTTGAAGCATTCTTGAACAAGAATCTGGGCCCTGGATTCACCCCCGCTCGCGGCGAGTGAGGCTGTAGTCTCTTGGCGATTGGTCGAATGCCTACTCACGAACAGTGGCCCCCGCCCCACACTGTGCGAAATTTGCGCACAGGCAACCGTCAGTTATTGGCGGCGGAGTCAATATACGGTAATGGTTAACGGCATAAATTGAACCGCCAACAGGATTGGCGGGCGAGATTGAGTTATCCATGACCGTAGACCAAGTTGTAACGCCTGTAAGAAGCGGTCGCTGGACGATTCCAGCAATCCTGATCCTGCTCGGTTGCCTATCCTCAACCCCCAGCCTCGCCGCCGACAATATTATCGACATGCAGCCCTATCGGGCCGAGGTCAAATCGACCGAGGGCGGGGCGATGTTCCGCCTGATCAATCTGCAGCCGAATGTCGGCATCTGGTATGTGTTGGAGCGGCGCACCGCTGCGGGTGTCGAGACTGCCCATCTTGAGGTGGTCCGCCCGCGCGACACCAAGCTTGATCTGCAAGGCTCAAAGCTGATCGCGACGGTGGCCTCCGCCACTACGCAATGCCCGATCGCGACCGGTAATGACGAACCGCTTTTCGCGGCCGGCGACCAGCCCTTCTCGCCAGTCTGCGGTGCCGGCGTTTTCCTGCGCCGTCGCCACGCCGGCAAACGGTCAATCACGGAGGCGGCAACCGATCTGCTGCGCTCGACCAGCGGCGGCGAAGCGGTGATCAATTTCTATAAAAACAATCTGATGGACACGGCGGAGAGTGCCCCCTTGAGCAGCCGCAGCGATCCCCTGCCACCGCCACGCCCAGGTGCCCCCGCAACGGATGTGCCGACCCCGGCCGATCTGACCGCCACATATCATCGCCAGGCGATGCCGCTGCTCAACCAATTCGGCATCCCGATCGCACCCCATGGCCGCCCGGTCATCGGCAGCTGGGTCGCGGCCGAGGGCATTCCCGGCGTGTTCATGAGCACGATCACCGGCGATGCCGCCTGGCCCGGTGCGCCGGGCAGCGTCGACGCCCAGAACATGATCTATCTGATGGCGATCGACCTGACCAATACCGCCGTGCGCTTTCATGTCGGCACGCTGCATCCGGGACTTGCCTGGTCGAGCCGGCCCAAGGTCATGCACGACACCTCGCTTGGGCCCGACGGCATCGATTCGGCCGAACCGCTGGTCCGCCTCGGCATGGTGCCGCCCTGGCAGAAGGATAATCTGCTGGCGGTCTTCGCCGGCGGGTTCAAGCGTGAACACGGCGCCTTCAAGGGCGGGGTGTGGAGCCAGCGCGAGGGCGGCACGCATTACGGCTTCGTCGAGAACGGCGTGGTCTTGAGCACGCTGCAGCCGGACCTCATCACCTTCTACGGGCTGACCGACGGTACGATCGGCATGAAGACCTGGACCAAGGAGGATGACGCCAAGCTCGGCAGCCATATCGTCTTCGCGCGGCAAAACGGGCTGTCTGTGCTGGAGCATGGCGTCGCGGGCCCCGATGTCGATAATCCGAACGGCAACTGGTCGGGCTCGAATGAGGGGCATCTGCTGACGTTGCGGGCCGGGATTTGCCTGGCGCGGGGAGCGGACCGGACCTTCCTGATCTACGGCATTTTCACCTCCGGCGTGCCGGCGACCATGGCGCGGGTCTTCTCAGCCTATGGCTGCGACGCCGCCATGCATCTCGATATGAACGCGCTGTTGTTGACCTATGCGGCTGTCTATCGGCACGAGGGGGGCCAGATGACCGCCTTCACCCTGCATAAGGGCATGGATCAGCACGGCATGCGCTTTGTCGACTCACCCGATAGCCGCGACTTCTTCTCGATCACGCGGCTCGGCAACAAGCCCTCGACCGCAGCCTTGGCGTCGCCGCCCGAACCGGCGCCCTTCCATTAGGGCCGGCCGCGCCATGGCGCCGGGCCCAGTCGAGCCGCGCCGGGAGGCTGCGCTGAAAGCCGCCGGCTACCCGATCGCATCACGCGACTTCGCCGCGCATTGCCGGACGGTCTTCGATTTGCTGGAGCGGGCTTAAGTCAGCCGCGACGGAGCGCCGCAAAGGCGGCGTGGCGGAACAGCGGGTAATCCTCACGCGGATCGACAAAGCGTTCTTCGGCCGTGAAGCTGCCTTCCCACCACAGCTCGACAGCACTTTCGGCGACGGTGAGGGTGCGCCCGACCTGGGCGCGGGTCAGATAGTAGCTGCGGTTCTCCAGCAACCCGGCGACCTTCTCGGTGAAGCTGAAATGCGTGCCTGCAAGCTCGACGAACCAGCGATGATGGCGGAAACCCACCTCGGGAACATTGCCGAACAGCGATTTCAGCCGGAAGAACCGCTTCTTGGAGAAGATTTCGCGTAACCGCGACGGTGTCTCGATATAGCCAGCCTTCGCGACGCGCTGCAATTCGCGGCAGACAGTCAGGGGATCGCGCACATCTTCGAGCAAATGCGAGCAGATCACGAAATCGAAATACTGATCGGGAAAGGGCCAGGGCTCCAGGCAGACATCATGCTGTGTCCAGGTCTCGGCCGAATAGCGCAACGGATCCTCAGGATCGAGCGTCTCATGGACACGCCTGGTCGCGAATTCACCGACATCGATCACATGGGTTGCGAGGTTGAACGGCCGGAACCAGCCGCCGACATCAAGCACGCGCTCTTTCGCCGCCGCCACTTCACGCAGACGCGGTAGATTTTCAAAGACGATCATCGACGAAAAACGCTCCCTGGACTGAGACGGTCGCACTCTAGGCAAAGGGCATGGGTTCGTAAACCGAGCAGGGTAGCGTCCGAGCCGCCGCCATCCTACATAGGGCATGAACCAGCAAGGGGAGCTATTACGACATGATCGATCTGTACGCATGGCCGACGCCGAATGGCTACAAGGTCTCGATCCTGCTTGAGGAACTGGGCCTGCCCTATCAGGTCATTCCGGTCGATATCGCCAAAGGCGATCAGTTCAAACCCGAATTCCTGGCGATCAGCCCAAACAATAAGATGCCGGCGATCGTCGATCATGACGGGCCGGGCGGCAAACCCTATTCGCTGTTCGAATCGGGCGCCATCATGCTGTATCTGGCGGAGAAGACCGGCAAGTTCCTGCCCGCCGACAAGCGCGCGCATTACGACGTGGTGCAATGGCTGATGTTCCAGATGGGCGGCGTCGGCCCGATGCTGGGTCAGGCCCATCATTTCCGCCAATACGCCCCTGAACCGATCCCCTATGCGATCGATCGCTATACCAATGAGGCGGGACGGCTTTATCGCGTAATCAACAAGCGCCTGGGCGAGGTCGATTATCTGGCCGGGGCCTATTCGATCGCCGATATGGCCGTCTATCCCTGGCTTCGGTCCTGGGAAAAGCAGGGCCAGAAGATCACCGACTATCCGAATATCCAGCGCTGGATGGCGGCGATCGAGGCGCGGGACGCGGTGCAGCGCGGGTTGCTGCTGATGAAGGAAAATGTCCGCACGACGCCGATCGATGAGGAGCAACGCTCCATCCTGTTCGGCGACAAACAGTTCAAGCGCTAAGAACAGACTAGAACTCATTCTGCCTTTTTAAGATGAAGAAACCTTCATACAGACGTTAATCAATATGAGGGAATTATAATTAGAATAAATCGTTGAAAATAACGGTAAGTCTGATCAGGTCTTCTATTGTCACGCTCACTCAGGAGGGTGACTAAGCGACTAGGAGACCTATCATGCAAAGCGTAATGACGAATAGCGTGCGCGTTGCCGTGATCACCGGCGCTGTGTTGCTTGGCGGCTGCGCAAGCCATGTCTACGATACGTCGACTGCAGAGGGAGAGCATGTTGTCGCGGTGTCGGTTCCGCGTGGCGCGCCGACCCCGGCAGCAGCGGCTACTATCCTGGCAAACCAAGCCAACCGCGACTGCCCTGCCGGCTACCGGGTGGAGGACGAGACGACGAGCAGCGCTGCCGGCGAGATGGCGCGGTGGCGGGTCCATTGCGGCAGCGATTACCCCGGCCCCTCGGAAGGCGGCAGCTAAAGTTCGTCTGTGAGATCATCAAAGGAGGGGGCCAGATTGGCGTTCGACGGCTTACCTGTCGCATCACTCGTCTGCGCCGTTTTCCTGGCCGGATGCCAGGGCGATCTCTATGTGGGCTCGACGGCGCCCGAGGAATATTGGATCAGCGCCGGGCCGCAAGCCGGGACGAACGAAACCGCGATCGATAGGCTGACGAGCGAAGCAGCCAGGCTATGTCCTGGCGGCTATCATAAATTCTCGGAGCAAATGGAAGGCGATATGCCCCGCTGGGGCATTCATTGCGGCGACACGTTCGGCGACGACTCGGTCTCTCAGTAAGCCCGCCTAACGGCTACCGGCGAAGCTAACCGGGCTTTCAAAGCCCTCAGCCGAGACGGCGGCAACGCCGAATATCCAGTCATCGACCACGACATCTTTCAGCGTTACTTCAGTGCCGCTTTCCACCGCGCGCAGATATTTCCAGCTCGGCAGATCACTCGCCCGCCAGCGCGCAAGATACGCCACCGCCCCTGGCGACGCCGTCCAGGTCAAGGTCGTATCGGTGCTGACGGCCCCTGCGATCTTCACGCCTGTCGGCGGTGCCGGCGCCCAGGCGAGATCAGCTAGCGCCACGACATTCACCCGCGTCGTCTGCGCCAGATACGGGAAATTCACACCTGCGACGACATCGCCAAAGGAAATACCGCCTTCGACCCGGACATTCTGATGCTGTCGGGTGTAATTCTCCGCCGCCTCGGTGATACGGATGGCGGGATAGCCAGCCTCCTGCATCGGCAATTGATCGCCGCCCCGCCCCATCCGGTCGGCGCGATAGATCAGCTTGGGTTCAAATCCGGGCAGGCTCGCCCCCGCCACCTCAGCCACCAGCCGCGCCAGATTGCGGGACGGGCTGTCGACCTCGCCCCCGAACAGGCGGCGCTGGGCCGCTTCCTTGTCACCATCGACCGCGCGCGTGCCTTCGGAAAACAGGCGGTAGTGATCCCGGTCGATCACGCCGTTCTGCCCCTCGATATTGCCCATGATGTCGTTGTTGAGGACAGCCTCGACGTCCCAGCCCAGCTCCTTTGCCGTCTTCGCCAGCAGCTTGCCGCCATACAGCCCCTGCTCCTCGCCGGTTAGCACGGCATAGACGATGGTGGCCGCGAATTTCTGTTTCGACAGCACGGTTGCCGCTTCGATCACCGCGGCCACGCCCGATCCGTCATCATTGGCGCCCGGCGCATCATGCTCGCCATCCATCACATCGGTGTTACGGCTGTCGATATGGCCGGAGATGATGACGACGCGTTTGGGGTCGCTGGTCCCCTGCTGTATCGCCAGCACGTTGACGATCTCGGCCGGTTGCGGCAGCCGGTTGCCCGATGCCATTTCCACCGGCGACATCAGCGTCAGGCAGTCGCCGCATTCCTTGGAGATCGCGCCAAATTGCTCCCGCACCCATTTGCGGGCGGCACCAATGCCGCGCTTCTCATCGGTCGTGCTGGACAGAGTGTGGCGGGTGCCGAACCCGACCAGCGTCTCGATCGTCGTTTGCAGCCGTGCCGGATCAACTTGCTTGGCGAGATCGGCGAGGGTGGCGACCGGCAAAGGTGGTTCGGCCGCCTGTGCCGCCAGACCGGAACAGCACAAACTCACAACCGCGAACAGGCGAACGACACGGCGCATGATCTCACGTCCCTGATGGTGCCAGAACCGGCGCTTTACGGGTGACGAGGCTGACCAGCGCCATCACGCCGAGATTAACGATGAGGGCGACGAAGCCGACATTCAAATCCTGCAGCGCATCCGGCAGGAAGGGCAGGATATCGGCGATCGTGCTCTTGGTCACCGTGATCAGGGCGACCGTCATCACCCCCGCCAACACGCCGCAAAAGGCACCCTGTTTGGTGACGGGATTCTGCCTGAGGAAACTCAGCGCCACAGCGGGGAAAAGCTGCGTCACCAGATTATAGCCCATCAACAACAGCGCCACGATGGTCGACCCACCGGCCAGCGCAAAGCCGACCGCGACCAGCGTGACCACCAGCACCATCGCCCTAGCGACAATGGCGACATTGGCATCCGACGCGCCCGGCCGGATGACGCCGCGATAGATATCGCTCGCGAGGATCGTCGCCGCAGAGGTCAGCAAAACCGATCCCGACACCAGTGCGGTCATCAATCCGGCAGCGCCGATGACGCCGACAAACCAGGGATCGAAAGACTGGACCGATAGCTTCAGCAATGCCAGATCGATATCCGTCCCCTGCAGCCCCGGCACCTGCAAAATCGCACAGAACCCGACAAAGCAGACGAACAGCAGCAATAGGCTATACAGCGGCAGCACGATCGAGTTGCGGCGGAACGACCGCTCGTCCTTCGCCGTGTAGGCCGCACAAAACAGATGCGGCCACATGAAGGCCCCAAGCACAGTCAACAGCACGGTCGATTGGAACCAGACGACGCTGTTGCCGCGCTCGGGAAATGCCAGGAATCCCGGCTTCGCCGCCTCGATCGCCTCAAACATCGGCGTGTAGCCGCCGTAGTAATGGAACGGCAGATAGAGGCCGAGGAAGACGACGACGCCGAGGATCATCGCGTCCTTCACCACCGCGTTCCAGGCGGCACCGCGCACGCCCGACGCGGTGACATAGATCGTCACCACCGCGGCCCCGATCAGGATCGCCAGGGTGGGTGAAATCGCGTCGTAGGAGGTGGTCGAGACGATGATGCCGAGCCCCTTCAACTGCAGCATCAGATAGGGGATCAAGGCCACGACATCGACGATCGCGACCAGCAGTCCCAATGCTGGACTGTCATATTTCCGCACGAAGAAATGCGGCTGGGAGAAGAGCCGCTCCGCCCTTGCATAGCGCCATATCGCCGGTGCCAGCCAATATCCCAGAACCTGCGCCAGGGTGATGTAGACCAGGATGTAATAGGCGGCGGCGCCTTTACCGTATGCATAGCCGCTGCAGCCAAGGAAGGAGAAGGTCGTATAGATCTCCCCCGCCATCAGCAGGAAGATCAGCAGCGAGCCGAAACTGCGCCCGCCGACCGACCATTGCTCCAGATCCATATCCCGCCCGCGCCGGGCAAGGAGGCCGAGCAGCAGCGACCCGATGACAGTCGCACCGAGGATCAGCAGGCCGCTATTCATGACTCCGCGCCCCGCTTATTGGCCGGATCAAGCAGATAGACGACGCCCATACAGACAGAGGTCAGAAGCAGCCAAAGCACCATCCAGGCCAGCACCAGCGGCATGCCGAAAACAAACGGCGTCACCCGATTGACGAAGGGCGCGCCGCCAATGACGCCGATAATGGGAATAAGCGAAAGCAGTCTGAGGAGCATGGCTTGGATAACTCCGACTGTTCCCGGCCGGCCGACCGGGGAAAAATCAATGATTTCACAAAGCTATCGGAATTGGGGGATTGCGCAACGGGATAGCGAGCGACGGCCCATCTTCAATCAATTCGGCAATCCGCGACACATGTTCAGGAGCTTGGGTTCACCCACTGGAACGAAGCGACCGGCCAAATGATCGG
>CAIZEE010000148.1 GCA_903931835.1 uncultured Elstera sp. | reverse complement strand
ATGAATTATATCGTGGGAAACAACGGAAGCATACCTCCAAGTATGGAGAAGATCACACAATGGAAGCGACCGCCACATATGGCGAAAGCACACTCAGATCGAGCCGCCCGCGAGTATGTCCGGCTTGGGTGGACATTAAAGAAAGAATTGAAAGCCGAAGACGATGACCAACCCTACGAATATTTTCTCATCTGGGAAAAAGATGGCAAACCAACTTTCCCAAGCCAGAATCAAGATGAATGGGGTTAAGTGTTGGAGGCAGTAAAAACAGCCGCATAAATCACTGCTCAGAACCTCTATCCGATGCCGGGAGCTAAATTTATGAGCTTCCACGATATCCTTTTCATTTATCGCCCCATACTCGGCCCGCGCGGCCTGAACGTGTGCTTCAACTCCTCGGCCTGCCGCAACCGCTCCCGCTCGGCCTGAGCGGCGGCGGTCAGAACCTCGCGGCCCTTCTCCAGCGTGGCGCGCAGCTTCTGGCTGAACAATTCGCCCCCCAGGCGGTGCCGCATGTCGTATGTGTAGGCGCTTGAGATCATCGGCGTCCATGCGCGAGATTCTGCACTTTTCCTGCTCGGATTAATTGAGACGACGGTTGCGTATGTGCGCAGATTAGGTGCGACCATGCTCGAATTAATTGAGACATGCGCGAGATCATCGGCTTATGCTCACATTCCATGAGACGGATCACAGAGGCAAGCCGGCGGCCAGCATTTGATCCGTCAGCTCGCGGTTTCTACTGGCGTCGAGCGTGCCATTCAGAAACATTCTTATTTCGGCAGGCTTGGAATGGAATTGGTCAACCAGGGCGCGCATATCGTAGCCATGCCGCATCAACCGGGGCTCCAAGTCATCGATCTGCCGTGAGAGCACCGCCTCGACAACGTCGGCGGTGACGGGATTTTCCCCGACACGGAAAGATTCCTCGAACGCGAGTGACAGATGTTGCTCGATCTGCAGCGGCGTTCGCAGCTTTGCCGCTAGCAAATCGATGGCCTGTTCGGTGAGCAGCTTGGTTGGCGAGGACGCTGGCGCGCATTTTTGGAGCAGCCAGAGGATATAATCGCGTTGCCGGTCGCCAAGACCCTCAAAGGTGAAGACGTTCGTACGATAGCCAATTTCCTCCATCGTCGGCCGGCGGAGATCGTTGCGCAATTTCGGATGCCCGGCGAGCAAGATCGACAAACGGCCGCCGCTATCTGCGATAACCTCCATCAGCCGCTTTAAGCCAACCAACGTTTTGCTGTGCAGGTCGTGGGCCTCATCGACGAACAGCACCACCGGTTTGCGCCCGCGGCGAAAGAGATCCTGTAGGTCCCTTTCCCTGCGCTCGCCCTGCTTGGCGATCTTGGGGTCCTTGTCGGGGGAAAGGTCATAAAACAGCGCGGCGATAAGCAGTCCAATCGTCGTGCGCGCCTTGTCGACCGATAGTGATTTCGAGACGATGACTTTATCTTCTCGGGCCAACTCCTGCCGTAGGCGGGTCAACAAAACGGTCTTGCCGCTTCCAACGATGCCGGAAAGGGCAATCAGCCGACCACCATAAACAGCACTTTTGACGTCCTTGATCAACTGGCGATGATGGTCCGTCTCGAAAAATCCAGCCGCGTGCAGTTCACCGGTCAACCCAAAATGATCCATCACCTCCGTCAGCATCAACCGCCTCCTCTGCGGGGTTTGAACCGTTCGCGTATGCTGGCGAGGACGGCAGGTTTTTCCAGACTCGTCCGCAGCACCTCATCGATATAGCCGCGATCCTCCGCCGACAATTTTGCGAGCGGTGTGCCGAGTTCATTGGCGATAGCGAGCTTCGCCGCCAGGGGACTCGCGAATGCGAGTTCACGGAATGGGTCTGGGTCGATAAATTTCCGTTTCGCCGGTTCACTCGTGATGGATGGCAGCGCCGACCCGGCGCCATCCAGCGTGGCCCGCGGCAAACCTAAACGCGCCGCCAACTCGGCAACCCGGTCAGCGCGTTCTTCCACCTTGGTTTTTTGATGCTTGCGATAGCGGTGCAGAGGGATGGGTCCGCCGGTCGGATGATAGGGGCCAAAGCGCTGATCACCGAATTCGACATACAGGTCCTGATCGAACAAGCCCCACCAAAGGACCACTGTTTCGCCCGCAAGCGCGGCATCCACGTCATAGACCACGCCCTCGATCGACAGTCTGGCATCGGCGCCCACCAGGCGGCGCTCGGGTTCGCGCGCGAATGCACAGAACCGGTCCCAGGCGCACATTTCTCGAATGCCAGACGCGGGAAGGTTTTTAAGCCAATCCTCCAGTCGGCTATGGGGCTCGCTGCGGTGGCCTTGGGCATTGTAATTCGCCAGATACCGGTGAAGCCAAAGGTTGGCGACCGCCTCATTTTCCGGTTTATGGAAATGATAAAGGGTCTCATGCGCCTCTTTGACGGTGCGGAATGGCCGCTCAACCTTGCCTTTTGACCGTGCGGTTGTTCGACGGCCGTCCTTGCCGGCGGGCAGGTGCGTCATCAAACGAACGCCAAGACATTCAAGCACATTCTGGAAAATCCGGCTTCGAGAGATCGGGCCGTTATCGGCGTATATTGCCTCGGGAATACCCTGGATGACCTGACCACCTTCCGGCTGTTTTGCCGCCATGGCATTGAACATGAAGCGAAGGGCCGCTTCGACATCCTCGCCATAAACACAGCGGTATTCCTGATAGGCGAGGCCGCTACGGTCATCGACGACGCTGTAGAGCATGAGAGTGGGGTTGCCGCGCCCTGGTTCGAACCAAAGCGGCTTTTCAACTTCCTTCAAATCAGACGGGCTAAGATCAAAATGCCAAAGCTCATTGGCGTGCTTTGCCTGGAAGCGCACCGCGGCTGGTGCTCGGGTCATGCGCGCCTGATCATACCCGAGTTGGCGAAGATGCCGATCTACTGTGGCACGGTGTAACAAGCCAGGTGGCGCCACGATCAGACCGTCCGGCGTCTCTATGCCCTCACTTTCGAGCAATTCGATCACGCGGGCCGTGGAGAGGTGGCGGCCTTTCTTGTTCGTTGTGCGAATCTTCATCGCTGCGATGATTTCGCAAAAGCGTTCCAATTTTTCCGCCGTCATCATTCTCGGCTGACCTCGATCAGCGCGACGTACCGGCTTTGGACGAAGATGCTGGTAAAGAGCGCGATAGAGCGTGGCCCGCGAAACGTTGTAAAGATTGGCCGTGCTGTCGAACATGGTTTTGCGGTCGGGATGGCGGGCCGGCAATAATTCGAGGCGGCGGCGCAGATTAATCAGCGCCTCTGCCGGAATTGTTTTTCGGCCGCTACCGTCAGCCACTGGAGGTGGCGGCGGCAAGCACGCGATACACTGAAGCTCGGCCTATCTTAAGGCGGCGCGCAATCGCGGTGGGTCCCAGTTTTTCCTCGCTCCGCAAGCGGCGTACCTCGTCGGCATCGATCGAGGGTTCTCGCCCCTTGTAAGCCCCCCGGGATTTCGCGAGGGCGATCCCCTCAAGCTGCCGCTCACGGCGCAGGTTAATTTCAAATTCAGCAAATACCCCCAGCATGTCGAGGAACGCCTTCCCGGCCGCGGTCCGCGTATCGATCGGCTGTTCAGTGGCGGCCAGGGTCACGCGCCGCTGCTTGAGTTCATGAACGATATCCTGGAGGTCCTTGATACTGCGCGCCAGCCGGTCGACGCGCGTCACCATCAAAGTGTCGCCGGGGCGTAAAAAGTCGAGGAGAACCTGTAATTCGGTCCGGCCGTCCCGGCGCGCGCCGCTCACTTTCTCCGCACGCACCACATCGCAGCCAGCCGCCCGCAATGCCTGCTCCTGAATGGTCAGGTCCTGGGCAATTGTGGAGACACGGGCGTAGCCATAAAGCGCCATGAGTAATGAACCGTCTCGTTTACATCTAGACGTCCTGACGGTACTGTGTCACAGATACAAAAGCAACTTTAATGAGACGGCAAAACTGTACCACAGCCGATGTATTAATAGGCTGTACTAAAATAAGACATTATGGATAATCGGGATGGCTCTTGCCTGCACGTTCAAACTAAATAATCAGCCGATGTCGATGCTCCAGTGCCCTGGCGTCGGAAATTTCGCGGCCTTCTCGGGAGTTGGAGTTGGCAGAGATAATCCAGGGGCCGTTTCCAAATTCGATATCGGTCCGCTGCCAACCGGACAATATTACATCGTCGACCGTGAATCCGGCGGTCTTTTAGGTGCTCTTCGCGATCTTTTTCTGAAGGATATCTACGGCACCGACCGCTCCACCTGGTTTGCGTTATATCGAAATGATGGGGTGATTGATGACTACACCTTCGTTAACGGCGTTCGCCGCGGTAATTTTCGGCTGCATCCAATCGGGCCGCGTCATCTAAGCGAAGGATGCATCACCCTGGCGAACCCAAAGGAATTCGAGTCCCTGCGCACTCGGCTAAAAAATGGTCCAGAAATTAGCGTCCCCGGTTCGACTTTACGTGCCTATGGCACTGTAAACGTACAATGAAGGTCCGACGATATGCCGCCAACACCGTCGCGACAATTGCGGCCTGGTTCGGTATCGCAAAAATATTTGGCAGCATAAATTTCTCGGACGCTGCAACCAATATTTTGGTCTCCGCCGCTGCTATGTTTGGCCAATATGGTGACGAAAATATTGAGGATTTTTACT
>CAIZEE010000147.1 GCA_903931835.1 uncultured Elstera sp. | reverse complement strand
CTTGGCCGCGTGATTGGTCAGATACAGCGCCTCCTCGACCGCAGTATTGCCGCCGCCGATCACGGCGACGTTCTTGCCGCGGAAGAAGAACCCATCACAGGTCGCACAGGCCGAAACGCCAAAGCCCCGGAATTTTTCTTCAGACGGGATGCCGAGCCAGCGGGCACTGGCCCCCGTCGTGATGATCACGGCATCGGCAGTATAGAGCGTGCCGCTATCGCCGGTCGCCCGGAAAGGGCGGGTCTGGAAATCGACATCGACGATCAGGTCATAGACGATCTCGGTGCCGACCTTTTCGGCCTGCAGGCGCATCTGCTCCATCATCCACGGGCCCTGCACGACATCGGCATAGCCTGGATAGTTCTCAACATCCGTGGTGATCATCAGCTGGCCGCCAGGCTCCATGCCGGTGACCATCAGGGGGGCAAGGTTGGCGCGCGCGGCATAAATCGCCGCCGTATAGCCAGCCGGGCCGGAACCGATGATCAAAACCTTCACGTGCCGCGTTTGCGCCATCTCGCCTTATCCCCGCTCACCCCGTCCTGAACCGGCCCGATTGCCGCGATCAGCCGGTCGAGCATTAGTGTCTCCACCCAGCCGGCCTTACGTTGCCAGCGCGCCGTACCGGTCACCATATCGCGCAATGTGACACCATTTAACGCTAAAATGCGGCAGATATATAGCGTCACAATGATGCCGATGAACGCGCCGGCGATGACATCGCTCGGCCAATGCGCGCCGGTGATAACCCGGCTCGTCCCGACCAATATGGCACCGGCTGCATAGATCGGCAGGCCGGGCCGCCAGATCAAGGTCAGGATCGTTGCAACCGCAAAGGCCGTGGTGCTGTGCCCGGATGGGAAGGAGGTATAGGCGCCGCCAACCTGAAAGAAACCGAAACCGAATTGCGCCTGATCGCCAAAGAACAGGCTGGGTCGCATCCGCCCGAACAGGAATTTGATGAGATCGGTGGTGAGGCCCGAGACCCCGACCGCCAGAAAGACGAAGAGCGGGAAATAGGCGAGGCTGCGGCAGAATTGGGCGCGCTCGGCGTTCGCGCGCGCATAAATCTGTAATCCGATCCAGCTCAGCGCGCTCAAGATCAGCCAGCCATCGGACAGGCCGATTTTCTCGATATAGTGGAAAGGCAGGACGCTCGCCGGATCGAGTCGCCGCGCCGCTGCCGCCAGCGGGATGTCGACGAACAGCAACGACGCCAGGACCAGCAGACCGGTCGCCAGCGTCGCCAGATAAAGACGCCCCCGGGGTGTGCCGAATTCGCGGCCGATATGAGCCGTGCCAAGAGTGAGCCAGCTAAGGGCGGCAGCCTTCAGGCGTGCCGGCCCATCGGGCTCGACAATCAGCACATAGAGCAGCCAGACGACGAAACTGGTGAACATGCCGGAAAAGATCACGTCGGAGGCGAAATGCCCGCC
Organism: uncultured Elstera sp.; assembly: GCA_903931835.1. GTDB lineage: Bacteria > Pseudomonadota > Alphaproteobacteria > Elsterales > Elsteraceae > CAIZEE01. The sequence continues at coordinate 5,354 of CAIZEE010000147.1, read as the reverse complement.
CTGACCGACCCGCATCACGCCGATCGCTATCCCGGTCGCAATCGCGGCGGCGACGCCAATTGCGCGATGCCGCCGCATCAGCAGGGCAAAGGCGATCAGCCAGAAGCCGAGCGAGGGGTCGCCGGCGACGAAGGAACAATTATGGCCGCATTGGTTGGAGACGATCGGCGCTGGCGTGAAGCGCTCGGTCCCGCCGAACTCGATGATCTGCGATGGCCGAGCCCGGCCCCAATTATCCTTCAGCACGGTATTGGCGAGCAACCCGGGCCCCACCGCCAGGCTGACCAGCACGAAGAGGATGCCGCGCCAGCGCAAACCCATAACATCGGTATCGCGCCGCAGATTATTGACGAACACGCCGACCGACAGCAGGACCGCCGCGATGGCGATCCAGTTCAGATGATCATGGATGAAGGCGAAAGGCTGCACGCCATCCAGCACGAAGCCCTGGCCTGGCCGATAGAACCAGCGCTGGATGCCAAGGTCGATCTGCGGAAACAGCATGAAGATGACGGCCAAGAGCGCCACCGTGGCCGCATAAAGCCGTGTGGCGCTGCGCCGTTTCATTGAGGCTTAACAGCGCGGCGATACAGGGTCAGATCGACCCATTTGCCGTTCGAATAGTTGAAGCCGCGCCGGTGATCGATTGCCTCCACCGCGACGCCATCCTGCTGCAGCACGTCCTGGAACCGGAAGGCTTCCTTGGCGGCAACCAGGGCCAACCCCTGCTCATGGTCGCGTAGGAAATGCGCCACGTTCTCCGGATCGCCCAGCAGAATTTTCGACCCCAGCAGGAAAACCAGGCTTGGTTCGGCGTAACCGGTCGCCGCCACTTCGGCCCCTTGCGGGGCTGCGCGATGGACCATCTGGGCGGCACTGCGGCTTAGCCAGAGTTCGGGGATCGAGGGCAGGACGGTTTGCAGGATCATCGCGGCGAAGGCGGCTGTTCCGCCGATCGCCAGCCCGATCGCCCGGATGCTGGCATGGCGGCGCAAGTGTATCAGCGCGGCGATGGTTGCCGCCAATAGCAGCAAGGCCGGCGCCAGGGCAGGGCTCGCCCAGTCCTGATGGAGCACGCCCGGCAGCGCTACGGCGACACCGGCCAGCGCGACCGCGAACAGCGTCCAGATCGTCCAGCCAAACCAGGCGAGATAGCGCGTGATGCGGTTGACCACGCGCGCACCGTCAATGCCGACGATGAAACGAGCGGTCAGCAAGGCGAGTGCGGGATAAAGCGGCAGCACATAATGCGGCAGCTTGGTTGGTATCAGCTCGAACATCACCCAGGCCGGCAGCGCCCACGCGAGGCAGAACCGCTCGGCCGGCAGAATCCGCTTGCGCCAGGCCGTGGCGAGGGCCGGAAATACAAAGAGCGAGCCCGGAAAGAAACTGATGCTGAGCAGCGCCAGATAGGTGCCGGGCAGGCTGCCATGGGATTCCTGTGCACCCAGCAGCTTCGGCAGCAGATCATTGCCGACCGCCTGGTTCAGAAAAGCGCCATCGGTCGCCCGCTGAATGGCAATAAACCAGGGGGCTACGATCAGAACGGCTAGCGGCAAGCCGACGAACGGTTTCAGCGCCGCTAACCAACGCCAGGACCGATCGGCGAGGCACAGAGCGGCGATGGTCAAGGCGCTGATCAGCGGCAGCACCGGCCCCTTGATCAGCACGCCGGCGCCGATCGCGATCCAGAAAATCAGCGCCCGCAGCCAGATCGCGCCGGGGGAGGCTTCGCGTTTCAGATAGATCACCGCCAGCGCCATTTGGGCGGCGACCGTGGCGGCCAGTAACAGGGCGTCGGTCTTGGCGAGATGCGCCTCCACCACTGTGGTCAGGGCGGTCGCGAGCAAAGACGCCGCGATGAAGGCCGTGCGTGGATCGAACAGCACGCGCCCGCCGGCATAGACGATGAGCGCGGCGGCCAATGCGGCCAGTACCGAGGGCAGGCGGTAGGCGGCCAAGGGCGCGTCGGCGCCGCCAAATAGCTCGGCGCTCGCCGCCTCCGCCCAATAGGCGCCGATCGGCTTCTTGTTGCGTGCCTCGTTCTGGAACTCGATGCGCACATAGTCGCCGGTTTCCAGCATCTGCTTGGTTGCTTCAGCAAACCGCGCCTCGTCACGGTCGAAGGGCGGCAGGGCGCTCAGTCCGGGTAGGTAAAGGGCGAGGCAGAGGGCGATCAGCCCAACCCAGGGTCCAAGCCGCTCAATCCAATCGGCCGCCAGATTGGGCCCGGAGCGTCCGCGCCAGCCGGGGCCCGGCATATAATCGCGCAGATCGCGGCGCGCCCACCAGCTCATAGCAGCGGCAGGCCCAATATCGCCCGCACCCGGTCGGCCGCGCGCGCAGTATCGTTAAGCGGCTGGTAGCTCCAACTTGGCAGGCCGCCCTCGAACGGGCGGGCGATGCCAAGCTCGCGCATCCGCTCATGAAACTTGCCGAATTTGCCGCCACTACCGGGCAGGTCGAGGATATGAATGGGTTTGCCGGTGGCGGCCGCTTCCGACGCCATGGACACGCTATCGGCCGTCACCAGCACGTGATCGGCCAGCGCCAGCATGCCGAAATACGGGTTCTCACCCTCGCCATTCCAAACCCAGGAGCGGGCAGGATCGAGTGATGCGGATAATGCTGCGACCGCCGCCGGATCGGTGCGGCGGGACGGTGTGACCACCAGCCCGGCGCCGGTCTGAGTGCTGAGGGCGCGCAGACGCTGCCCAATCTCGGCCCCTCCTGCCTGATCCAGCCGGTAATGCGCATTGGTGCCGCCCAGCAGAACGGCGACCAGCGGCCGTGGCAGATCGGCAAAGACCGGCGCAAATTGCGACGCCGCTTGCGCGAACTTGGTCGGCGTCATGCGATTGAGCGCACCCTCTGTTACGATCACATTCGGCCCGCGCAGGGTGTCGTGGATGGCGACAATGATCAGATCGAATCGGGCGGGATCCAGCCTCGGGTCCTGCACCGCGATCACCTTTGTGCGGCCTTGGGACAGGCGGCCGATCTCGGCGCTTGGTGCCGCCGCAGCCCGGCCGCAGCAGATCACGACATCGGGCCAAGGTGGGGTCAGCGCTGCGGCGCCCGGCTTCTGCGCTGCCAGCGGCTTGAACCACCAGCTCGATGGCAGACGCCGCCAGGGCAGGCGTGGTTCGATGATCTTGATTACCGGGTTGAGGCCGATCGCTTCGGCTAATCCCAGGCACTGATTAAGCGTGCCGATTTTGCCGTCATTCAAAATCCAGGCTACCAAATCGCCGGCGGTACGAGTTATATTATGCTCATTATTGCCAGTTTCCGGCAATTTTATATCCGTTCTAAGTGTTTCACGTGAAGCAGCGATCGGTAGAGGGTCTGGGATATGGCGAGGCGCCGCAACAAGATCGATGCTGTTGACCGGCGGATTTTGAGCGATCTTCAGGACGATGGGCGGCTGACCAATGTCGAGCTTGCGAGACGCCTTGGGATTTCGCCGCCACCCTGCCTCCGCCGCGTCCGGGCTCTTGAGAATTCCGGCTATATCAGGGGTTATCACGCGATCGTCGATGCCGAGGCCATGGGCTTCGGCGTCACGGTGTTTGCGCAGGTCGGGCTTGCCAGTCAAAACGAACTCGATCTCCGGGCCTTCGAGCAACTGACCCTGACCTGGCCCCAGGTCAGGGAATGCAACATGCTCGCCGGCGAGACAGATTTTCTACTGAAGATCGTCGCCGAAGATTGGGATCATTACCAGCGCTTCCTGACCACGCAGCTGACGGCAGCACCCAACGTGGCGCAGGTCAAATCCGCCCTTGCCATCCGCACGTCGAAATATCTGCCGGGCGTGCCGATCGAAGTCTAGGGTCTGATCGGTGCACATTGAACCGTGAATCAGATCCTCAACTTCATGCCTCAGCCGTAATTGACCGAAACGATCTCGTACTGCTTGGAGCCTCTAGGCGTGGTCACCTCGACCGTATCGCCGATAGTCTTGCCGATCAGGGCGCGTGCGAGTGGGGCGGTAATCGAGATGCGGCCCGATTTGATGTCGCTCTCAACCGCGCCGACGATCTGATATTTCTGCTCCTCACCGGAATCCTCATCAGCCAGCAGCACATTGGCGCCGAATTTGATGGTGGTGCCGGTCAGCTTGCTGGGATCGATGACCTCGGCGCGCGCGATCTGGTCTTCCAACTCACCAACCCGGCCTTCGATAAAGCTCTGCCGTTCACGCGCGGCGTGGTATTCGGCGTTTTCAGACAGATCGCCGTGCTCGCGAGCCTCGGCGATGGCGCGGATGACGGCTGGGCGTTCGACCGATTTCAGGTGCCTCAACTCTTCCTGCAACCGGATGAACCCCGGCTCGGTCATCGGGATTTTCTCCATCCCCTATTATCCTTTTTGCTCGTGGTGATGAGTGTCGGATAGGTCTTGAGCCGTTGCCGGCTCGCTAGAACGATCCGCTAAGGTACGACTGCAACGGCGCTACTTCAAGGCTGCCGACCGTTAAAGTCTCGATCGCATGAACTGCCGCCCTGGCGCCTGCCACCGTCGTGTAATAACAGATGCCGTTGGTGAGTGCTGCCCGGCGCAGGCTGAAGCTATCGGCGGTCGCCTGGGCGCCTTCAACCGTGTTGAAAACCAATTGAACCTGGCCTGAGATCATCGCGTCGACCACGTGGGGACGGCCCTCCAGCACCTTGTTGATCACCGCGACGGTCAATCCCGCCGCTTGTAATACGCGCGCCGTGCCCGATGTCGCCACCAGCTTGAAGCCCAAATCCTGCAGCCGGCGGCCGAGATCGACCATATGCGGCTTGTCGCCATCGCGCACCGAGATGAAGCAGGTGCCGGTCAGCGGGATGGCGACGCCGGATGCGATCTGGCTCTTGGCGAAGGCGCGGCCAAAATCGACGTCGAGGCCCATGACCTCACCCGTCGACTTCATTTCCGGGCCGAGGATCAGATCGACGCCGGGGAAGCGGGCGAAGGGGAACACCGCCTCCTTGACCGCGACATGGTTGCGTTTGGAATGATCGCGCATGGCCGGCGGGAACAGATCGGCCAGTTTCTCGCCAACCATAAGGCGCGCCGCGATCTTCGCGATCGGCACGCCGGTCGCCTTGGCGACGAAGGGCACGGTGCGGCTGGCGCGCGGATTGACCTCCAGCACGAACACGGTCTCACCCTGTACCGCGAACTGGATGTTCATCAGCCCGACGACATTGAGCGCCATCGCCAATTGCTCGGTCTGACGGCGGATCGTCGCGATCACCGGCTCGGGCAGGGAATAGGGCGGAAGCGCGCAGGCGCTGTCGCCCGAATGAATGCCGGCTTCCTCGATATGCTCCATGATGCCGGCGACGACGACTTCCGTGCCG
>CAIZEE010000146.1 GCA_903931835.1 uncultured Elstera sp. | reverse complement strand
CACGCCGCGGACGGCACGCCCATGGCGATCATGGCCGCCCACGACCTGGCCTTCGCCGCAATCCGCCAGAACGACCTGGAACCAGTCAGCGTCCACTAAAATTAGAGGCGGCGGGGCCTCCAAGGCTCCGCCGATCCTGTAACGGTTACCGGATGAAGCCGGCGGAACGGTAGCGCTGGCGCGGAGAAAACCACTCGACCCCTCAAGTTTATTCGCGCTACGGTTGCTCAAATGGAGCAAGCCCAGCGGCACCTAGATTCTTGGCCGAAGTTATTTTTGTCGGCGATTGTCCTGGCGGAAGCTACGACGGCTGCTGCCAATCCGATGGGCATACGCGACCCCAGTGACTATATCTGGTCCACCTATATCTCGGGGCATCAGGTTCAGTTCGGCATCCCAGAGACCGACGAGCGGTGGTTATGGCTCATATGTGATGATCATGGAAATCTCACTTTGGGCGGTCCAGCCGGTCAACTTGAGAACGATATAAGAATCGCGGTTTCATTCAGTTTTGGCGCGACGCATGAGAGCGAAGAAGATGCCGGGCAAACCGAAGAACGCGGTGACGGGACAAACTTCTCAGTTGCCGTTACACCAGACAGTCCCGTGCTCAAGGCGCTGCTGAAGGATGACGCCGTTACGGTGTCTATCGGCGGACGACGCTGGATGGTTCCTGGCAAAGGGGCCGGGGCGGAAATTCGCCCGCTGGTGTCAGCCTGCACTTCAGGCAGGAAGTAAGTGCTCTTTCATAACCTTATAAGATTGTGACGCGCACATGCTGATCGATCTCCAAGTCCCATTTGAAAAAGCGGCGGCACTCCCGCAAGTGCCGGTGGGATGGCACGACTATAGTTATTCGGTTCTTGCCGACGGCGTCTTGACCATAGTCCGGACGGATATAGACATCCGCAGTGAGTATGCGCGTTGGTATGAGAGGATTAAAAGCGATCAGCTTCATGTGCCAGCCCCGGCAGTTTGGGGTGGAAACGTGCGAATTTCGACCTTTGATGGGATGACAGAAGTAGATTCAATTGAGGTAACGACGGGATTTGTACCTGTCATCGATCGCCTTCCCAATGGAAATTGGCTCGTCGTGTCCACGCGGACGAGAGGTGAGAAAAATGCTCGTTTATTCTCGAGCACCGGTGAGCTGATCGACACCTTCTTCCTGGGAGATGCGATCGAACATCTCCGCTGTGCGTCCGACGGAACCATATGGGTTGGTTATTTTGATGAGGGCGTCTTTGCCAGCGCCGATGAGAATGGCAACCCGCCGATATCAAGTTCTGGCATCGCCAGTTTTGCTTCGGATGGAACGATCCTTTGGAGTTTTAACGGACGCGCGAACGCCGATGTTCATATCGCCGACTGTTACTCACTGACACTCGCCGAGGGTGCCATTTGGAGCTGCTTCTATTCTGGTTTCCCGATCGTCAAAATCGCGGACGGCAGCGTTTCAACATGGAGCACGCCGATTGGGGGAGTAAAGGCCCTCGCCATCGACAACGATTTTGTTCTTCTGGCGGGCGGCTATCAAGACGAAGCCGGTCGAATTGCCCTGCTGCGGCTGAGCGGCGATCAAGCTGAACTGATGGGTCAAGTGTGGTTCAAACCGCCAGAAAGAGGGACCGTTTGGCAGATGCAGGGAGTTGGCACAACTCTACATCTCATCAGCGAGGGGCGATGGATTCGAATTGACGTTGCTGATGTCCGGGCGTCCTTGGGCTTCTGACCTATTATCACAGCGCGATGCGAAACCGGGCACCGCCCAGCGCCGCCGACTTCTCCACCCCGATCTCACCACCGTGATTCACAACAATCTGCCGGACCAGGGCCAAGCCGACGCCGCTGCCGGTCGGCTTGGTCGTGAAGAACGGCAGGAAGATGTTGTCGCGCACGGCTTCCGGGATGCCGGGCCCGTTATCCTCCACGATCAGCATCGCCCGATCATTCTCGGCCGTAACCGTGAACCGGACGCGCGGCGGCACGCCATCGGGCCGGACCACCTCGAACGCGTTGGTCAGCAGGTTCAGGATCGCCTGGGTCATCTGCTCGCCATCGATCAGGAGAGTGACCGGCGCGCCCGCCGTCTCGAATTCGAAACTGCTGCCCCAACGGGCGCGACTCAAACCGGCGATCTGCTCGGCCCAGAACGCCGCGTTCACCTCCTTGCGCTGCGGCGGCGGCAGTTTGGCGAGCGCGCGATAGCTTTCAGCGAAATGCAGCAAATCGGCGCTGCGCTGCGCCACCAATGCTATCGCCTGACGGGCACCGTCCCGGCTGGACGGTGTGTCGTCGCCCAGCAAATCCTGCGCGGTCGCGGCCAATGAGGTGATCGGCGTCAGGCTGTTCATCAATTCGTGATTGAGGATTTGCAGCACATCGCGCAAGGCCGCCGATTGGGCCGCGCGCACCTCCGCCGTCATATCGGCGAGCACACCCAAACGCT
>CAIZEE010000145.1 GCA_903931835.1 uncultured Elstera sp. | reverse complement strand
TGGTGGGTGTGGCGAAGGGCGAAGACGTGCGGGTTAATACGACGGCGTGAGGGGTTATCAACCCCGCTCCGGCGGCCATTGTCGAGCGGTGTGGATCAGGGCCAGAATCCAGATCGTCTGGCCCTCGAGCCCGTAGACCAGACGATAGGTTTCGTGGGGAAATAGTTCCCGCGTACCAGGGATCCGACCAGAGCGTCCCAACGCGGGATGTTGCTCCAAGCGGGCGGCAGCACTGCTGAAAATCTCATCCATTCGGGCGGCTGCAAGCGGATTATCGACGGCAATGTAATCCCAGATGTCGAGACGGTCCTGCAATGCGCCGGGTGTCCAGACGACCTTCACGCCTCGCTGGTCACCGATTTCCGGCGCGCGGCAAATTCAGCTTCGACCTCATCATTCGGACGTCCCAAGCCGGCTTTCATGGAAGCCCAACCCGCTTCGACCTTTCGGCGCAAAAATTCGTCATAGTCCCGCGCTTCGCGCTGACGATCGACGAACTCACGCATCAGTTCACGCACCACCTGGGATGCCGGGCGATGACTGGCCTCAGCCTCTGCCATGAAGGCGTCGCGAAGCTCCGGCTCGAGCTTCATCGTGAAAACGGCCTCTTTCGGCATGAGTCAATCTCCCAACGTCCTATACTAAAATAGTATATACGTTTTCATTACCGAAAGCGGCTATCAAAGATGATGTTTTGTGGCCGCTCGATGCGACGACACACGGGGAGAATTCGTTGTTCGTCTTGATTTCCGCTGATGGCATCATCACGCGATGCACATGCTATCAAGCCATAATCGTTCAGAGTTTCTCGCTACCCCGCAGCTCATAAGATTTGAATATGCAGCGGGTGGAGGTGGCTTCGAGCCTACCTTGCTCGTCAAGGGCAGCACTCTCCTGCTGAAATATGTCGTATTGGGCGCACCGATGCAGCTTTCATTTCGGTTGCTCGATGGCCGGCTGCTATACGCCCTAAAGATCTGCGACGACGGAAATGATGGCGGCATCTTATGGTCTTTCGCTGAGCGCGACGAAGAGTTGAACGGCATTCGCGGCTTTGCTAGCAGCACCCCTTTAACAGTTTTTCTGTTCAACGAGTTGGCCGTCAGCGTCGCTTGGAACGAGTTCGCACCTAGGCCATCGAACCCGGAACTGGCGTTGTGGGCGAGGAGCGGCGGAACTGGTCGGGTCGATCATAGTCGGGCGAGAGAAAGGGCTTCTGCCTATTTAGGTCAGCTGCACCAATCGGTCGGAAAGGACGATGGGTGGATAACCTACGAAATCGCAGGCGATCGTGCATGGCAGGTGACGCACAATCATTTCATCACCTCTGATGCGTCAACTAGTCTGATCAACCTATTCGACCACGACGAAGGCAATCAGCAGGAGCAGCTTGGAGTTTGGCTTACCGACAAGCTCCAGCCTTTCGGGTGTCATCACAGCCCCCAGATTCCTAAGGGTGCCGGAACACGAGAGCTGACGGATATTCTTCTGAGCCATGAATTCGGAGCGATTCTAATCGAATCTAAGACGTTATCGATTCTAGCGCGTGAAAAATTGCCCGACCGCACAAAGCTAAAGCGTGATTTGGATAAGCATGTCGATAAGGCATTCGATCAGTTGCGTGGCGGCATCCGCAAGATCAAATCGGGCGTGGAAATAACCAGCAAGAGTGGACGGTTGCTGTCAATCGAACGTGACCACCCAGCTCACGCGATTGTACTCGTTCCTGAGCTGGATCTTATCGACAACCCTGACGCCTATGGTTGGGAGTTTATCCAAGGCTTCATGGAAGAGACCGGTGGATTCCCACATCTGCTCGACATATCGGAGTTGCTTCGAGTCGTGCAGGCTACGGAAATGATCGCGACCAAGGGTACGGCGACTACGCCAATGATGCGATTCGACTATTACTTGATGCAACGAGCCGAGAAAGCAGTCGAATCCGGCACGCTTGTAATAGAAGTTCTTCTCAGTCGCGCTAAGTAGTAGGTACGGCCCGATGAAAAACTCTAAGCGTTTTATACAGCGGATGCCCACGCTCGCTTGGCCCCTTGTAGCCACCTTTCCCATCTCGCGATAACCCCCCTAAACCCCCATCGCTTCCTTCACCGCCGTCTGCAACCTGACACCGAAAAGCG
>CAIZEE010000144.1 GCA_903931835.1 uncultured Elstera sp. | reverse complement strand
TGCCATGCACGCCGATTTTGTATCGCCTTCACTCGTTATGCTGCTCGCTCTCGCCTTCCTGGTTCTGGTCGTGCTGTGGAGCGGCGTTAAGGTCATACCGCAGGGTGAGGAATGGACGGTCGAGCGCTTCGGCAAATACATGCGCACCATGTCGCCGGGCCTACAGCTGATCACCCCTTTCTTCGACCGGATCGGACGCAAATTCAACGTCCAGGAAGGCGTCATCGACATCCCAAAACAGGTCGTCATCACCAAGGATAACGCGACGGTCAGCGTCGACGGCGTGGTGTTCTATCAGGTGCTCGACGTCGCCAAGGCGGCCTACGGGGTACAGAATCTCGACCGCGCGATCATCGCGCTGACGCTGACCAATATCAGAACCGCGATCGGCAGCATGGATCTGGACGAAACGCTGTCCAAGCGCGACGAGATCAACGCCAAATTGCTGACGGTTCTGGACGAGGCGACCCATGTCTGGGGCACCAAGGTGACGCGGGTCGAGCTCAAAGACGTGTCGCCGCCGGAGGATGTCATTTCCGCCATGGCGAAGCAGCTGACCGCCGAACGCACCAAGCGCGCCACGGTGCTGCAGGCCGAGGGCGAGCGTGACGCGAAAATCCTGACCGCCGAGGGCTTGCGCCGGGCGCAGGTGATGGCGGCCGAGGGCGCCAAACAGGCCCAGGTGCTGGAGGCCGAAGCGCGGCTGGCGGCAGCACAGAAGGATGCCGAGGCGCGCGAGCGCCTGGCCGAGGCAGAGGCGAACGCAACCGCCTCCGTCTCCAAGGCGATCAACGAGGGCAATCTGCAGGCGATCAACTACTTCGTCGCGACCAAATATATCGAGGCGCTCGGCCGGCTCGCCGCATCCAGCAGCTCCAAGGTGATCATGATGCCGCTGGAGGCTAGTGCCGTGATCGGCTCGATCGCCGGCATCGCCGATCTGGCGAAGAAGGCGGATCTGATGCCAGACAAGAAATAGGGGGAACCACGGATGCGCGCCGAATATTGGGTGATCGCCGGGCTTATCCTGGCCGTGGCCGAGGTGGTGGCGCCCGGCACATTCCTGATCTTCTTCGCCGCCGGTGCCGTGATCACCGGCCTCGCCGCCCTGCTGATCGGCTCGCTGGTCATACAGGTACTTGTCTTCGTCGTCGCCACACTCAGCATTTTTGTCATCGGCACCAGGCATTACCGCCGGCTTCTCGCCGCGCGCCATCCGGGTGAGATCACCCGCGGCCCGCTCGGCGAACCCGGCATTGTCGAGGCCGCCATCGTCAACGGCCGCGGCAAGGTCCGCGTCCGCGACATCTCCTGGCTCGCCGCCGGCGCCGACCTCGCAGTCGGCACGCCCGTGGTGGTGACGGCGGTGAAGGGGACGTTGTTGGAGGTGCGGTCGGTTTCGGAGGGGTGATGTCGCGGGTGGCTAATGCCCGCGAATTTCAAAACACCGCATGATCACCGCGTTCGGGCGCTTTGGCGCCGGCGATGATGTCGGTGTAGAAATCGAACAGCGTCTCGGTTCCCGTCGAAGGCGTCAGGGCTTCGTCATAGCGGCCCGTCGCCGGGTTCAGCACCAGCATGGATTCGGTGGCGTAGTAGCGCCCTATCCGCGCCAACTCCGCCTTCTCAGCCAGGCCAGGCGCGATGCGGCCGAGCAGGCTGAGGACGCCGATAATGATATTGAGCAGCGCCACCGGCACGTGTGTGAAACGCGGCGGGCGGTCCAGCAACTGGAACAGAAATTCGCCCTGCTGCCGGGGCGTAATGGCAGGTCCGGGCCCCCCAATCGGCAGCACGCGGTTCCAACGGGCCTCATCATCCAGGCAATCGACCAGATAATTTGCGAGATCACCGTCGCTGATCGGCTTGCACGCGGTCAGTGTGCCGTCGCCAAAGACCAAGAACTTCTTGCCGCGACGCACCCGCTCGATCTGCCCGGACAAGGATTTGAAGAAGGCCGTCGGCCGAACGATGGAATAGGTCAGGCCGGAGCGGATGAGTTCTGATTCGAAGGCCAGCTTGGCCTGCTGAAACGCCAGCAGCGGTTTCTGCACACAGATCGCCGACAGCAGCACGAACTGCCGAACGCCGGCGTCTTTGGCGGCGGAAAGCACGGCCAGGTGCGCCTGATGATCGATCGCCCAGGCATCCTTGGGCGCCCCGGTGCGCGATGCCATGCAGGAGATGACCGCGTCGAAAGCCTCCCCTTGAAAGCCGTCGCGCGCAATCGATGCGGGATCGAAAAAATCGACGACCC
>CAIZEE010000143.1 GCA_903931835.1 uncultured Elstera sp. | reverse complement strand
CGTCCGGCTCAGGCAATAGGCCAGCAGATTGATGCCTTCCGTGGCGCCGCGCACGAACACGATCTCTTTGCTGCTGGCGGCATTGATGAAGCGGCGCACGGCCTCACGACCGAACTCGAACGCGTCCGTCGCTTCGCTGCTAAGCCGATAGACGCCGCGATGGATATTGGCATAGCCGGTCGCATAGAAATTGGACACGGCATCGATCACACGTTGCGGCTTCTGCGCGCTGGCGCCTGAATCGAGATAGGCCAGGCCCGGATGTGCCGCGAAGATCGGGAAATCATCGCGCGGATTCTGGCGATTGGTCGCCTCCAACCGGATCGGCTGTGCGCCGTTCATGCTGCTGCTCCCAGCCACTGATCGAGATACGCCTTTATATAGGTGCGCGTCGCTTCCCAAGCGACGCCCTCAAAGGCGTCGGCGACAAAGCCCTCGATCAGCATTGCGCGGGCTTGCTCCGCCGGAATGCCGCGCGCCAGAAGATAGAACATCGCATCCTCGTCCAATTCGCCGACCGTCGCCCCGTGAGAGCACTTCACGTCGTCGGCGAAGATTTCGAGTTCCGGCTTGGTATCGACGCGCGCGTTGTCGGATAGCAGGATCGACTGGCTCAATTGATTGGCGTTGGTCTGCTGGCCCAGGCGATCGACGCGGATCTTGCCCTGAAAGACGCCGCGCGCATGGCCGTCGATGACGCCCTTATAGCGCTCATCGGTTTCGGTGGCGGGCGCATCGTGCCGGATCAGGGTCGATAGCGTTGCCTGTTGATGGCCGCGCAACAGCGACGCGGCGACCAAACCGCAAAAAGCACGGGGTCCCGCCAGGGTTGCCTTGACATCCTGGCGCGACAGCAAGCCGCCGGTGGTCAGGATGAAACCCTGATAACGGGAATCGGCACCTTGCGTAATCTCGGTATTGGAGCTGTGGATCGACTGCGCCTGATCGGCGACGATTTTGACGTGCTCAAGCTTCGCGTTATCGCCCAGGATGATCGCGGTCACACTATTCGCCCAATAAGCGGACTTTCCGGTGCCGACAAAGCTCTCGATCAGCGTCGCCTCGGCCGAGGGCGTAATCTCGACCAGATTGCGCAGGTGATAGGACTCGTCCGCCTCCGCGTGACCGATATGGACGATGTGCAAGGGCTGCTTTTGCGTGCCGACACGTAACGAGACGCCGTCGCTGAAGAACGCCTCATTCAAGGCGCCAAACGACGTCGCTTCAGTAGCGATCGCCTCCGCTGCACCCGGATCCTGCGACAGGATGGTGACGCCGTTCGGCAAAGCGTCGGAGGACGTGGCATCAAAGCGGCCGTTGCGCAGAACCAGCGTGGTCGTGCCGGCAATGCGATAGGGAACCGTCAGGCCGGCTTCATCTGATATCTTGCCCGTCTCGGCCGTCGGCGTGAACAGCGTACCGGTCAGCGCCTTCAAATCGGTCAGCCGCCAGATTTCCTGGCGCGGCGAGGGGAAGCCGTCACGGGCAAAGCGATCGAGCGAGGCGCGACGGCGCTGGGTCAGCCAATCCGGTTCGGTCGACGACGCATGGAAGGCGGCAACGTAGCCTGCCGATTGAGTGGGGTGGGTGGAGGACATGACTAGGCCGCCGCTTCCTTGACAATTCCGGCATAGCCATTGCGTTCCAGTTCATGCGCCAATTGTTTGTCGCCAGAACGAACGATCCGTCCTTCGGACAACACATGCACGAAATCGGGCTCGATATAAGAGAGCAGGCGCTGGTAATGCGTGATCATGACGATCGACCGATTGGCGTCACGCAGATCGTTGACGCCCTGCGACACCATTTTGAGCGCGTCGATATCGAGGCCTGAATCGATTTCGTCGAGAATGGCGAGCGCCGGTTCCAGCATCGCCATCTGAAAGATCTCGTTGCGCTTCTTCTCGCCGCCGGAAAACCCGACATTGACCGAGCGCTGCAACAGCTCGTCGCCGATATCCATGCGCTTCATTTGCGCACGGACGCGTTTCAGGAACTGCCCGGCGTCAAGATCGGCCTCGCCACGCTGGCGGCGCTGAGCATTGAGTGCGGCGCGCAGGAAATACATGTTGTTCACGCCGGGGATCTCAACCGGGTATTGGAAGGCCAGGAACACGCCACGCCGGGCGCGCTCATCGGCATCCATCTCCAGCAGATCCTGGTCCTGGAACGTGACCGAACCCTTGGTAACGGTGTAGCCGTCGCGGCCGGCAATGATATTGGCGAGCGTGCTCTTGCCTGAGCCGTTCGGTCCCATGATCGCATGGACCTCGCCCGGTCGGATCGTCAGATCGAGCCCGCGCAGAATCTGGCGGTCATTTTCTTCCACCGAGACATGCAGATCGCGGATTTCCAGCATAACGGACATTAGCCGACGCTCCCTTCCAGGCTGATCGCGAGCAGCTTCTGGGCCTCGACTGCGAATTCCATGGGTAGTTCCTTCAACACTTCCTTGGCAAAGCCGTTGACGATCATCGATACGGCGTCTTCCTGGGTCAGGCCGCGCTGACGGCAATAGAACAGCTGATCGTCGCTGATCTTCGATGTCGTGGCCTCATGCTCCAGCCGGGCCGTCCGATTGCGGATGTCGATATAAGGCACAGTATGCGCGCCGCATTGATCGCCGATCAGCAGCGAGTCGCATTGCGTGTAATTGCGCGCACCCACCGCCTTGGGCATCACCTTGACCTGGCCGCGATAGGTGTTCTGGCCACGGCCGGCGGAAATGCCCTTGGAGACGATGGTCGAGCGTGTGTTGCGCCCGATATGGATCATCTTCGACCCGGTATCGGCCTGCTGCAGATTATTGGCGATCGCGACTGAATAGAACGCGCCGACCGAGTTGTCGCCCTGCAGGATGCAGCTCGGATATTTCCAGGTGATCGCCGATCCGGTTTCGACCTGCGTCCAGGAAATCTTCGAATTATCGCCCCGGCAGGCGCCACGCTTGGTGACAAAGTTATAGATGCCGCCCTTGCCGTTCTCGTCGCCCGGATACCAGTTCTGCACGGTCGAGTATTTGATCTCGGCATCGTCCAGCGCGATCAGCTCGACGACGGCGGCGTGCAACTGGTTCTCGTCGCGCTGGGGAGCAGTGCAACCTTCGAGATAGCTGACGTAAGAACCCTTATCGGCGATCAGCAGCGTCCGCTCGAACTGCCCGGAATTGGATGCGTTGATACGGAAATAGGTGCTGAGCTCCATCG
>CAIZEE010000142.1 GCA_903931835.1 uncultured Elstera sp. | reverse complement strand
GCTGATCCCCTGCTCCTTGCAGACCGCGATCAATTCGACGCAGGCAGGTTACGTCTCCTGCGTCATCAACCACGATGTCTATTCCGAGGATGGCCGGATCGTGCTCCTCGACAAGGGCACCAAGGTCTTGGGACAATATTCGGGCGGCCTGCAGCAAGGTCAGGCGCGCCTTTTCGTCGTGTGGACCCGCGCACTCACCCCCAGAGGCGTCGCCATCGATCTGGGATCACCCGCGGCCGACGAGTTGGGCCGGTCGGGCATGGCGGGCGGCATCGACACGCAATTCTGGCAGCGGTTCGGCGGCGCCTTGATGCTCTCGGTTATCGAGGATGCCGCCAATATCGCCGGCCGTGCGGTGGCCGGCGTCGGCACCAATACCACCGAGGTGCCGAGCCAGACCGCCGGCGTCGCCTTGGAGAGCAGCATCAACATCCGCCCGATCCTGCGCAAAAATCAGGGGGATGAAGCCAGCATCTTCGTGGCCAAGGATTTCGATTTCAGCCCCGTCTACAGCGTGCAGCTGCGGCGCTGAGCGATATCCGGGGCGCCCCGCTGATGGCCGAGACCACCTCCAGCGCGATCTACCAGGCCTATGCGGGGCCGCTGGCGCCGTTCCTGGCGCGCGCCGACGTCACCGAACTGGTCATCAACCGGCCGGGCGAGATCGGCATCGAAACGCGGCAAGGGTGGGAATGGCACGAAGTGGCCGATCTCGATTCAGGTTCGCTCATGACGCTGGCGCGGCTGATGGCGGGCCTCACCAAGCAGGACATCAGCGGCGAATACCCGATCTGCTCCTCGGTCTTGCCCGATGGCGCGCGTGTCCAGGTGGTCGTGCCCCCCGCAGTCGAACGCGGGCAGATCTCGATCACCATCCGCAAAGCCTCCTTGCTGGCGATGGATATCGGCGACTTCGAGCGCGCCGGCCTGTTCAGCGAGGTCCGCGCACCCGGCGACAACGAGGCGGTCGACGGCGACTTGCTGCGGCTGCGGACCCACGGACAATGGCCGGCGTTCTTTCGCCTGGCCGTGGAAAGCCGCAAGAATATCCTGATTTCCGGCGCGACCGGCTCGGGCAAGACCAGCTTCTCCAAGGGGCTGATCAAGCTCATCCCGGATTATGAGCGTATCCTGACGATCGAGGATACGCGCGAGCTCGTGGTCCCCCACCGTAACTGTGTCCACATGATGTATGCCAAGGACGGCAAGAGCCTGCAAAAGGCCGGAGCCAAGGAATTGCTGGAATCAGCCTTGCGCATGCGGCCCGATCGGATCCTGCTCCAGGAGCTGCGCGACGGGACGGCGTTTTTCTACCTGCGCAACGTCAACTCGGGCCATCCCGGCTCGATCACCACGGTCCATGCCAATACCGCCGAAGGCGCACTTGAGCAGCTCACTCTGCTGGTCAAGGAATCGGAAGGCGGCAACGACCTCGACCGGCAGGACATTCGCGCCATGTTGCGCTCGCTGGTCGATGTCGTGGTGCAAATGCACCGTATGCCGCCGACGGATGGGCAGCCGGCGCGCTACCGGATGACCGAGGTGTGGTTCGAGCCTGATGCGGGCGCCGGGGACTGACCATGGAGTAGTCGATGAGCGGAAAATGGATGCGAAGCGCCGGTGGAGATGATCCGATCGCTCTTATTGGCATTGGCGCCCTTGGGCTCGCTGCCAGTCTCGCGCTTGGCTGCGTGGTAGTGCTCGGAAAAAATCATCTGCTTTCGCCCCATACCAGGTGGGCGAACGTGCCCAGAGCCATATGGCTGATGCGGCATTATCCGATTGTCTGGAAGCCGTTCCTGGGCGGCCTGATGATGGGCGGGGCTCTGACCATCGTCGCCATCGCCTTTACGATATTCGAACAACACAAGCTCCACGGCGATGCGCGCTGGGCCACCCTGCGCGATATTCGCAAGGGCAGACTGATCGACAGGACCGGCATTATCCTTGGCCGGCGCAATGGCAAGTTCCTGCGGTTCGGCGGCTCCGAGCATATGCTGCTTGAGGCGCCCACGCGCGCGGGCAAAGGCGTGGGCGTGGTCATCCCCAACTTGCTGATGTGGCCCGATTCGGTAGTGGTTCTCGATGTGAAGCAGGAGAACTGGGAGCTGACCGCCGGCTACCGGGCAAAGGTGCTGAGCCAGGAGGTCCTGCTGTTCAACCCGCTCGACGCCAAGGGGCGGACCTGCTGCTACAACCCGCTGGGCCATATCGACCGCACGGACGAAGCCCAGGTCATCAACGAATTGCAGAAGATCGCGGGCATGCTGTACGCGCCCTCCCACAATGGCGAAAGCTTCTGGGCCGACAGCGCGCGCACCGCGTTCATCGGTGTCGCCGCCTATGTCGCAGCCACGATCCATGATGGCGACCAGGCCCTGCCCTTCACCATGGGCGAGATCTATCGCAACTTTGCCGCAGGCGATGCCAAGAAGCGCTTTCCCAGAATTATCCGCCAGCGCGCGGCGGCAGGCAGACCCCTGTCCGGGCCCTGTATCTCGGCGCTGAAGGACTGGTACACCTCATCCGACAATACCTTCACGGGCATTCGCCAATCGGTGACCGCCAGGATCAACCTGTGGGTAAACCCGATGATCGATGCAGCGACCGCCCACAGCGATTTCGAGCTGGCCGATTTTCGGGGCAAGCGGATCTCGCTGTACCTCGGCGTAACGCCCGACGATCTCGAGCGCATTGCACCGATCTACAACCTGCTGTTCCAGCAACTGATCGACCTCAACGTGCGCGAGCTGCCTTCAGATGGGCACAACAACGTTCAGTTGTTGTTGCTGCTCGACGAGTTCGCCCGGCTCGGCCGGGCCAGCGTCATCGCCTCGGGCTTCAGCTATGTCGCGGGCTACGGAATTCGGCTGCTGCCGGTGATCCAGAGCCGGGCGCAGCTACGCGGCGTGTACGGCAAGGAAGTCACCGACGAGATCATCGCCAACTGCGGCGTGGAGCTGGTGTTCCGGCCCAAGGAATGGGACGCGGCCAAGGAAATCTCCGACCGCCTTGGCACCTATACGTTCCGGGCCCGTTCGCGCTCGAT
>CAIZEE010000141.1 GCA_903931835.1 uncultured Elstera sp. | reverse complement strand
GTGCGCCATCTGGTTGTCCTCCGGGGTGGGATGACGGCCGCCGAACGCAGGGCGTCCGAGACGGCGTTGCGTGTGCCTGACGATGAAGAACGCCTCATCCTGGCGACCGGGCGCTACATCGGGGAAGGCTTCGACGATCCCAGACTCGACACGCTCTTCCTGACGATGCCCATTTCCTGGAAAGGCACGCTGGCGCAATACGTCGGCCGGTTGCACCGGCAACATCATGGAAAGACGGAGGTTCTCGTCTTCGACTACGTCGATGAAGCAGTGCCCATGCTGGCGCGCATGGCGGCGAAAAGACGAACGGGATATCGAGCGCTTGGGTATTCCCTTGAATAAGGCGACTCGTTCCGGCCCAACATCGCCTGGTGAAAGCAGTTTCGGCCTCTGGCGAATTTTCATAGGGCTATGGCGTAAACGTAGTGATCATCGCTATCGGGCGTGGCCCGCCAATAATCTCTTAAAGCACCTAGATTTCATTTTCGCAGTCGACGCCGTAGCGCCTGCGTTCAACCGAGCTCACCTGGGGACGGGCGTCGCGATCATTTTAGCGCCCGCAGTGGCTGGCCGTGACGGGATTGCACCGCGCCACACCTTGTCCCGGTAGCGTCACAAGATAGGGCCCTGGCGAGGATGGGGCTTGGGTTTCGTAGTCGGTGGAAACGACCTGACCGCCACTGGCGAATGCCGCATCTGCGCGGCTATGATCATTGATGCGGGCCTCATAGGTCTCAATGTCGGATCGGGTGCGGACAAAATAGCCCTTTGCCACCTCATCACGGATGTCAGCGCCGCGAGCCACCGCATTGTCATCAAGGATGAAGGCCGCGCGGTCTTGACCGGGCTGGGAGTCCATAAAGGCCATACGCCCTTTCAGCCCAGGATGATCAATCAGATAGTCGGCCGCACCATCATGACCGGTCGCTGTCATCAACAGGAACATGACCTTGCCACGCGCCGTAGCTAAGCTTGGCCACGCCCCTGCCAGAATCGCTGATTCAAGGGTTGGATAGGAACCTCGCACATCATCCGGCGCGATGATCCGCTCTCGGGGGAAGTTGGCAAGAATGGTTCGGTCGATCTCATTATAGGTTTCAGGCGTAAAGGGCGGTGCGGGCTTTGAGCCCGGCAAGATCGGAAAGGACTTCACCTTGGCTTCGATCATGACGAAGATGGGAATGTGACCGGGATGGCGATCCGACCAAGCCCTGATCTCGGCGAGGCAGGATTGGAAGGTCGGGCAGACGCTGCTGAAGTCGACATCGGGCATGTGAAGCACTTTCAACCCCGGGGCCGCCAAAGGCGTGGGATCAAATGGCAATAGATCGCTGACCCCCTGTGCGCGGAGTAGACGATAAGCCGCCGGATCGCTGTAGGCGCCCCCTAAAGGGTCAGGATTCACATCTATCTCAAGCCCGCGCACGCCGAGGTCCAACTGGCTAGTGAGGCTTGGGTGGCTGTAGTCAAGGGCTTGGCTGAAGCTGACATCGTTCGGATGGTCGATCAGAAATTGACGACGCGCCGCCTCGGGTAGACTGGCGACGATCTTTCCCATTGAAGGCAGCCGTCCATCCATCATGGCAAGAATATGCCGGTCGACGGGCGCGTGATAGCTATTGTGGGTTCCAAGAACTTGGATCTGGTTGATCTTGAGTTCCGGCGATAATTCGGGCGCCTCCTCGGCATAGGCAGGCCGCGTCATCGCGGCCAGGACGAGAAGGAGCAGGACGGGCCGGAACATTGTGTCGTCTCCGAGCAGAGGGGGGTGCGCCGCGCCAGACAGGCGTCCCAGCGCGTGTGGCGGGTGCGAGACAGCGGGCC
>CAIZEE010000140.1 GCA_903931835.1 uncultured Elstera sp. | reverse complement strand
TGGGAGCTCTATTGGAGCGTAAAGTGATCGACCCATTCCAATGGTTCGCGATCGGTTTTACTAGCCCCCCAGCGCCTGAAAAGTTGGCCGAATATTTGTATGAAGAAGGTCGAAAAGCGGTCGCTCACGGTGGTGAAATGCCCACCGTTGATCCCGACGATATTGGCGATCAACATCGGATGTCGGTAGCGCTCGACATCCTAAAGTGGGTTGCAAGGCGCTATATCAATAAGGAGCTTAAAGTTAGTCTCAACCGATGGGACCAGCAGGACCAGGGAAGTACGATTTGAGTTCGTACAACCCTGGGCGACGCGTGCAACCGGTGCCAAACTGGTACAGTACCATGGTACACGGAGACGTATTTGATGACGTATAAGCCTTTGGAATTGCCGAGTTTTTCGCGGAGCCGGCCTTTTCGTTCACCATCCGCCACGTTTTCTGAGCCTCACCCCCGCGTCACCGGACAATTTCCCGCCGCCGCCTTCCCCGCGAACCGATCCTTGATCCACGCCAATTGATCCGCCAGCGAATCCGCCATCAACGGCTCATGATCAAGCCCCGCATAGGTCTTGAAGAACAACTGCTGCCCATGCGCGCAGGCGCGGTTGACCGAGTCCTTGATGCCGTCCAGGGGAACGGTTTTATCGGCCTCGCTGGCGATGACGAGCAGGCCGCCGGCGATTGGCTTGTTGCCGATCATGGTCTCGTCGGTGAATTGCTGAACGCTCGGATCGCTCTGCCAGCCGGCCCGCAGCATCTCGGTCGGTTTCTTGCCTTTATAGACAGCGTATCCGGTGAACCAGCAGCCCTGCTCCGTCGTCAGATAGTAATGCGCCATGGCCGCCTTGGACAACATGCGCTCCGGCTTGAAATCAGGGAACCGCGCCTGAATCGAATAGCCGAGCCAAGCGAGATAGACGCCGCTGGCGCTATCCAGCGATTCAGGATGGGCAAGCGACCACGGCAGATAAGTGGTGCCGGCCACGGATACCGCTCCCAGATAGCCTGGATCGTGGCGCTCTGCCTCCAGTTCGGCGACGCCCCAGGCCGCTTGACCGCCCTGCGAATGGCCATCAACCACCCATTTTTTGCCGAGATCCGGCACCGCCTGCTGTGCCGCCGGAATGGCGTAGACCACGTCGCGGGCTTCGGCCAGCGTGTTCATATATTCATGCGGCCCGACCGTGCCGAGACCGTGATAATCGATGGCGACGACAGCGAACCCGGCTTTTAGCATTTGCAGCAGCAGGTCGCCGTCATAGAGATCGCGCATCGCCGACGGCGCGCAGGTGCGGGCGACGCCGCTGCTGCGATGCGCCCAGGCGATGACCGGCCAGCCGCCGCTGGGGGCTGAGCCCGAGGGGACGAGAATGACGCCCGAACTCGCCACGTCATGATCGGCGCCGTCGCGGGAGTGATACAGAAAGCGGGTGGTATCGACGCCCGGCAGCAAATCATAGCCGTCGAAGCGGAAATGACGCAGCAACGCGCCAGGCTTGCTGGAGGCGACCGGGGCCGCGTCATAAAATGCCGGCAGCGGCAGGCTGTTCTGCATCTCCAGCTGCTCTGCTTCGCTGCGGCTGCTCGGCATGGTCTCCTGCCCCAGGGCTGGCAGCCCAAGACACGCCAACACAACGGCGACGCCGAGCTGCCGCCAGAGATGTCCGCAGAGTGTCGCCATGCCTCTAGCCCTCAGAAATGACAAGACGTGGTGTGCTGGCATATCGCGGTGGGCGCAGCAAGGAATTGAGCATATGGGATCCCGACAGTACGCCCCCGCAACATATTGCTTAGCACAATATTAATAGCCACGAAAAGATTGATGCCTGCTTTGGTGGTCCCAAATGGGGGTCTTAAGTCAAGCTCCGCCTCGTCTCGTAGCCTATCCGCTGCAATATCTGAAATCAGCACTGGCATAGAAACCAAGCGTCACGAGAAATACGCACGTATGATATGGTTAACGAAATATTGAAAACATTTGCATTTTGCGACTGTTGATAAGGCTCGATACGTCTCAGTTGCCTCAAACTCCGTCCACATGACATTACTGTGAAATCGAAAATCTATATGTTTTTCTGTTGTGTCCCGGCCACCCCGTCACTACCGTAACATTGATAGAGTGAGCGAGAGACGTCATAAAGGGTATCTGGGTAGGCCGAAAGTCTGCCTGGCCCCTGTTGGCGCTATTTTGTTTTCGGGTGTCCATGACCGTAGTGCAGCCCAAATCTCCCAAGGCATCGAGCGGCACCATTGTGGGAGAGCCGTCCCAAACTGTCGGAATTGTCGATAAACTGACCGTCGCTTGGACGGCTTTGGCGAGCGGCTTGTTGACGCCGTCTTTGGTCGCGGTCGTCATCGCAGTGGGTTCTTGTTGCGGTGCGATTGTTGCCGCGGATTTGCTGATCACCGAAAACAGCATGATGGGGCCCAATGCCTCCGTCTACGCGCAAGATCCCTTGGACGATTATTGCTATGCGACCAGCGACGCGCTGCGCTTCCAGCACAACCCGCCAAAGGGCGATCATGTGGCGCTGATCGGCACCGCCGCAATGCGCGAGGCGATCGAGACGGATGAGCAGGTCGCACGCCGCATCGAACGCGGCTTCGGCAAGCCGATCCCAGTCATTGATTTTATGAGCGGCGGCCAATCCGGCATCGAGATGGCCGCTCTCGCAGATAGTCTTGGGCGGGATTATCAGGGTGTCGTCGTGCTGGGCGTCAGTTTCAGCCGTCTCGCGGCCGATTCGTCGGAACTTGGCACGCTGGTGCGCGAGCCCCGCCTCGCCTTCGTGTCGGCTGCCGGCGATGCGGAAATCCGTGCTGCGGGCTTTGAGCCGCCGCACCGCTCCGGCAATTACCTGATCGACAACTATAAATTCTTCGTCGCCCGGTACCGCTCCATTCTGTGGCATCTGGTCAGCGGGATCAGACCCGCTCACGACTCGCGCACCTATCTAGGCCGCGCCCCCGCCGATGACAAGCAATGGGCGTCAGACTCGGCCATTCTGAAGGCGCGTCTGGCGCATTATGAGGAACGTGCCGACAATAATCTCGGCGCCATGGACCGGCTGATCCGCATGTTCCCCGATCGTAACAAGGTGCGCATCGTGCTGCTGGAAATTCCGCTGAACCCGCGTGCGGCGGCAGACGTCGTCGGCCATAGTTTTGTTGAGGCCCACCGCGCGCGCATGCAGGCATTCGCCCAGCGCGAAGGCGTGCTGTATTGGGATTTGAACGAGACGGCGGGCCTGACGCCAGACGATTTCCAGGACTGGGCGCATATCAATCGCGCGTCGGCGAAGGATCGTTGGACGGGCCAGTTGGTCGACCGCCTGATCCCGCTTATCCAGACGAAATGAGGGCTCCGATGGAAGTTGTGCTGCGGCGTACCGGACAGGTTTTGCAAGGTCTAGCGCTCGGGCTTTTCCTGCTCAGCGCCATCTCGATGATGGTGCAGATCGAAAGCGGCGCCCGCGTCTTCCGCTATCAGGGTTTCTAAGATGGTACAGAGCGCCGTTTACTGGCTGATCCTGGCGGCGGCCGTTGCCGGCAATTGGATGCTCCCGGCGGCTCGGCGGCCGGTTTGGGTCGCCGTGGTGTCGATCGCCTATCTGCTGTCCTTCGACGCGCCGAATTTTGCGCAGATGCAGTCCGTCGACCTTGGCGGCATTTTCCATCTGATCATGCTTGAGGCGCGCGGCGTCCTGCCCCTGCTCTGCTGGGTTCTGCTGATCTGGTTCTTGCGCAAGCGCATCGCCGTTGAGGACAAATTCGGCCATTGGCTGGTCACGGCACTGATCACGACGGTCGTGCTTCAGCTGTGCTATTTCAAATATTTGCCGCCGCTCATTTCGTTGTTCGATGGCGGGATGGCCGCCCGCGTGATCGTCCCGCTCGGCATCAGCTTCATCACCTTCCGCCTGATTCATTACATCTTGGAGACGCGGCGCGGCAACCTGCCCCCGCATGGTTTCTGGGATTATCTATCCTGGGCCAGCCTGTTCACCATCTGGACGGCAGGACCGATCGAGCGCATCGATCATTATCTCGAAAATCGGGAGGACAAGCCGAGTGCCGAGATGTTTGCCTCTGGCATCACGCGGATCATTCTCGGTCTCGGCAAGAAATTCGTTTTCGGGTTGCAACTGGTCCCGATGCTGTTCGGCGATGTCTCGGATGGCCAGGGGCTGATCAATTCGCTGGGGCATCTCTCGACGCTGGAAACCTGGCGCTTCCTGATCCTGTCCTTCTTCCTGTTTTATCTCGATTTCAGCGCCTATTCTGACATCGCCATCGGCTCAAGCCGCTTGTTCGGCCTGCGCATCATGGAGAATTTCGACTGGCCGATCCTGGCGACCAACCCGGCCGTCTATTGGAAGCGCTGGCACATGTCCCTGTCCGGTTGGTGCCAATCCTATATCTACATGCCGGTACTCGGCATGACCCGCAGCCCGTATTACGCGGTATTCGCTGCCTTTACCTGTATCGGTCTATGGCATTCGGGCAGCTGGAACTGGCTGTGCTGGGGGCTTTATCACGCGACGATGGTGGCATCGTTTCAGACCTGGCTGCGCTATCGGCGTAAGCGGAAATGGAAGGTCTTCGAGGCCGATTGGCTGCGCTATCCGGGTGCGGTTTTAACCGTGTGTTATACCTCGGTCGCGCAATCCTTCAGCATCATACAGGGGTTCGGCAGCCCGCTGGATGAACTGAGGATTTTGGCTAAGCTCCTGTTCATCAATATTGCCGCCTGACCTCAAGGAGAGCGTGCCGATGCATCTCTTCACAGTCGACGACATGCTGGAGCGCGCCCGTGCGCAATGGCCGAACAAGGTGTTCGTCATCTCCGGTGACGAAGTCGTCACCTTCGGGCAATTGGGAGCGGCGGTCGATCGCTTCGCCGGCTGGCTCTACGCCCAGGGCATCAGAACCGGCGACCGCGTCGGCGTCCATGTGCAGAAATCTGCCGAGGAAATCGTCGCCATGCTGGCAGTCTCGAAGATCGGCGCCGCCTGGGTCAATCTCAGCGTGCATTGGAATGTCGGGCAGTTGCTCGACCAGGCCAACGATTGCGGCATGCGTATCTTGGTCACCGGCCCGCGTCGCGCGACTGAGGTCCTGAAGGAAGCATGGCCGGCGACGCTCGAGCGACTTGTGGTGTTCGGCGAGGGTGCCGTGGACGGCGAGACAGATCGCGTCGTGCGCTGGGAAGATGCCAGCGCACCCTTGCCTAAATGGTGGCAGCGCCCGATCGAAACGCATATGGCGGCGATCTGCTACACCTCGGGTTCGACCGGTCGGCCGAAGGGCGTGATGCTGAGCCATCGCAACTTCGTCGCGGCGACAGAGATCGTCGCCGAGTATCTCGGCAATACGTCGGACGACCGGCTGCTGGCGGTCCTGCCCTGCTGCTTCAATTACGGTCTGCTGCAGATCCTGTCGATGCTGCTGGTCGGCGGCTCAGTGGTTCTGCAGCGCGTCACCATGGCAGCCGAACTGGCCGTCGCGCTCGGCCGTCACGGCATTACCGGCGTTGCCGCCGTGCCGTCAATCTGGACGCCGCTGATCAATTACCTAACCGAGGAACCGGGCCATACATTCCCGCTGCTGCGCTACCTGACCAATGCCGGCGGCAAATTGCCGGATGCAGCGCTCGAACGCCTGCCCTTCGTCTTCAGGACCACGAAATTCTATCTGATGTACGGCATGACGGAGACGATCCGGGCGACCTATCTCGACCCCGAACTCTTTCACATCAAGCGCGGCGCTATGGGCTATCCAACGCGCAATACGGAGATTTTCGTGATTGACGCGGAGGGACGCCCTTGCCCGCCCAATGAGCCCGGTGAACTGGTTCAGCGTGGTCCAACTCTTGCCATGGGTTATTGGGGACGGCCGGAGGCGACGGCCGAGAAATTCCGCCCTGTTCCGGGACTTGGCACGATCGGCCAGGAACGCTTCTGCTGGAGCGGCGATATTGTCCGCCAGGATGAGGATGGCGTCCTGTGGTTCGTCGGCCGCGAGGATTTCATGATCAAATCCAATGGCGTCCGTGTCAGCCCGTCAGAGGTCGAGGAAGTCGTTCATCACTTTCCCGGCGTGACCCATGCCGTTGCCTTTGGCGCGCCCGATCCGATCGCCGGCCAGGCGATCGAACTCGCCATCCAGGCCGGCGACGATGGCCTGGATATGGCGGAATTCCGTAAATTCTGCCGCAGCAAGCTGCCCGGCTATCTGTCGCCGCGCCGGATCCATTTGTGGCCCGGACGGATGCCGACAACCGGCAACGGCAAGATCGATATCAAGTCGGTGGTGAAGACGCTGTTGGCGGAG
>CAIZEE010000139.1 GCA_903931835.1 uncultured Elstera sp. | reverse complement strand
GTTCACGGCGCCGCTTGAACTCGATTGGGAGTCGCTTGCCGCATACGAGCCTGCAGAGGCTGGCTTATTGAGCGATGCGGAGAAGCAACAAGAACCGTCTGGAATCATAGAACGTTTGGCTACATTGTCGCCGACAGATTACGAATTGCAGCGACACAAGGCAGCCAGCAATCTCGGCGTGCGTGTATCCGTCCTTGACCAGATAGTCGCGGAAGCAAAATCAGGATTGCATGATTCTGACCCTCCAGGCCTCGCCGAGCCTGCGCCGCCGCGGCCGGAGGGGCTGGGGCGGGGGGATGCGGCTGACCTGCTGCGGGTGGACAAGGCGCCGCTTCCGGCCGATCAGCACTGGATCACCACCGAAACCGGGTCGCACATCCTCGTTGACGGAGAAGGGACCGTGGTTGCCGGTGCCGGCGGCGCGCTGACCGGGCGCTCGCTGTCCAGTTTCGGCGGCAGCGAGAAATCGAGCAAGACGCCAAGCCTCGGCCTCGGTTTTGGCAAAGGCACGGCGCCTGCCCATCGCGTTGTCGATCCGGCGCCGACGCCGCAGCAAGAGGGGCTTGGCCTGGCCGAACCATCGAAACAGGCGGCGCGGCCCGCGCATCACGCTGAAGCTGAAATCCGGGCGATCCTCGGCGGGAATGCGTCGGCCGAACAGGTCGCCAAACTCGCCGCGCTGTTCGGTTCATCGCGGCCGGCGGCACCCGTTGCCAGGCCGCAAAAGGCATGGACACCGACCGGGACGGAAATCGAGGCGCGGCCGGAAGTCGTTGATCTTGGCGACCTGACAACCAGCAACGACGATGACGGCAAGGTCAACCAGGCGTTTCCGCAGCATCTTCAACCTCGCGACCGATCCACAGCCGCGTCACAGTCGCAGATTCGATCTCTGGCCGGGCGGCTCAACCCCGAACTGCTGGCGCCGTCGCCTCTCACATCGAGCGGCGCCCCGATTGTTGGACCGGACGGCGTGGTGGAGAGCGGTAACGGCCGAACGATGGCGCTCCGCAAGGTGCTGACCGATCCGGCATTTGCCGAGCAACGGAAGCGGTATGTGGACCACCTTGCGGAGCAAGGGCATGACGTTTCAGGGATGAAAAATCCGGTCCTGGTGATGCGCCGCACGTCGCCGATGACCGATGCACAGCGTCGGCAATTCGTCGTGGAAGCCAACGAGCGGACTACGCTTGGCATGGGCGCCGCCGAACAGGCGAAATCCGATGCAGACCGGGCCGGCGCCAATATCGACAAGTGGCAGGGAAGCGACGCCGGATCGGCGAGCAATGCAGCATTCGCCCGCGGCTTCATGTCCACGATGTCGCCGGAAGAACGCGGCGCTATGCTGGACAAGGACGGCAGCCTGTCGGCCGATGGCGAACGGCGCATCCAGTCGGCTGTGACCGCGCACGCCTATGGTGAGAGCTTCGGGCCGATCCTCGACAAGTTTCTGGGTGGCACGAACGACGGCATGAAGGCCATCGCAAACGGTATGGCAGAGGCGGCCGGGCCGTGGGCGCAACTCCGCAAAGCGGCGGCTGCGGGGACAATTCCGCCGCATCTGGACATCACGAAAGACCTGGCCGCAGCCGTTGAGACGGTTGCGCGCGCTCGTCAGCTTGGCAGGCCGGTCAAAGAACTGCTTGATCAGACGGACCTCGACCGCGCCCCACTGTCGCCGGTCGCGCATTCGCTGTTGT
Organism: uncultured Elstera sp.; assembly: GCA_903931835.1. Lineage (GTDB taxonomy): Bacteria > Pseudomonadota > Alphaproteobacteria > Elsterales > Elsteraceae > CAIZEE01. Next base: position 378 of record CAIZEE010000139.1, on the reverse strand, counting down.
CTGCGTTCTACCAGAACGACAGCATGAAGCGGCCGGCATCCAAGGATGCAGTTGCCGGCGTCCTGAGCCGATACGCCGAGGCGGCATCCAAGGTCAGCCCGGCGCCCGATATGTTCGGCACGCCGCCAGCGTCCTCCGGTCATGTGCTCAAGGATGCGCTAGCGAACCCGTCTCGCCATGATGCTGCCGATTTCTGCCAGGACGCCGCCGACGATGCGGATTTCTACGCCGCGCATGGCATGGCTGGTGACACCGAAACACAACAGGACTCTTCCAATGCCTGACATGGAAACTGAATTGCGCCTGACCGGCCTGGCCGATCGCATCGCCGTGCTGGAAAGCACGCCCGCCGCGCCCGTGCAGCCGCCGCCCCAGTTG
>CAIZEE010000138.1 GCA_903931835.1 uncultured Elstera sp. | reverse complement strand
GTGATCCTGATTTTGACCTACATCGTCGCGATCGGTCACTTTTCGCACACGGTTGCTGGAACGATCGATGCTGCGTTCCTGGTGTTTTCGGGCAATGGCGACCTTCACCAGTTCTTTCTGAATTTCCTGTTTCCGACTCTTATCGGCAATACGATCGGGGGTATCGCGCTGGTCGCGCTGCTCAATCACGCGCCGCTGGCTGGGACGCTGCAAGGCGAGCCCGATTAGCAGCAACTTCAGCACTTAGTTCAGTATCCGGCGTCACGACTGTCGCCCGATAGCGGCTTCTGGACGCCGTTCTTTGGCGCAGCATGCAACCTTTACCCGTCTGGCGCCTTTAGCTACCGGTCTGTCGGTCTTCAGGGTGGCGCGATGTCATTTACCGTGTTCGGCGTTTCTTATAGGCGCTTCCCCCTCTTGGCGGCTGGCGTGCTCGCCATTGTGTCAGCGGTCTTGACCACCCAGCCGTCCCTTGCCGCAGAGTCCGCCTTGATCGACCGAGGCGCCTATCTGGCGAAGGCGGGTGATTGCGTCGGCTGTCACACAGCCCCCGGCGGCAAGCCGTTCTCGGGCGGGCTTTATATGCCGACGCCAGTCGGTAAAATCTCGACGCCCAACATCACGCCCGACCGTGAAACCGGCATCGGGGACTGGAGCGACGATCAGTTCTATCGAGCCATGCACGAGGGCATTGGCCATAACGGAGAGTTCCTCTATCCGGTCTTTCCATTCCCCTGGTACACCAAGGTGACGCGCGACGACGTGCTGGCGATCAAGGCTTACCTGTTCTCGCTGGCGCCTGTTCGCGCACCCCGAAGGCCAATCGAGATCGCGTTTCCGTTCAATGTGCGCTCCGCCCTCGAAGCGTGGCGCTTGAGCTTCTTTACAGCCGCCACCTTCGTTGCCAAGCCCGACGATAGCGCCAAGATCCAACGGGGCGCCTACCTTGTCGAAGGGCTTGGCCATTGCGGCGAATGCCATAATCAGAACAACCTGTTTGGGGCGTCGGATTGGAGCGGGCGGCTTAAAGGCGGACAGATCGAAGGGTGGTACGCCCCCAACCTGACCAGTGACGGCACCGAAGGCGTCGGCCATTGGACGGAAGATCAGATCGCCAGCTTCTTGAAGACGGGCACAGCACCCCATAGCGGCATCGCCCTCGGCCCCATGCGCGAGACGATTAACGATAGCCTGAAATATCTTACCGACGCCGATCGGCATGCGATCGCGGCCTACCTCAAATCGGTCAGTGCGCAACAAAGCTACAAGCCGGTCGTCAACGCTGATGCTCAGGCGCCCGGTTCGACAGGCGCGAATGCCTATCTATCTCACTGCGCCTTCTGCCACGGTATTGGCGGCCAAGGCATTGCCGGCGAAATTCCAGCCCTCGCCGGGAATGGTGCAGTCATGGCGGCTGGTCCACAAAATGTCATTCGCGTCGTACTGGGCGGCTTGCCGGCCAAAAACGGCCTGCACCCGATGCCGGCGGTCGGTGCCGATCTAAGCGATCAGGATGTCGCCGATATCGTCAACTATGTGCGGACAGGCTGGGGCAACACGGCACCCGGCAACGCTCAGGCCGGCGATGTCGGAGCGCTGCGATCAACGACGCCCCTGGCGCCGCAACACTAGGGTCTAGTCGGTTGCTCTAATTGAACCGGCGCTTCGGCGCGCTGATGCCGCCTGCCGCGTTCGGCACGCGGCTTTCCAGCACATAGGCATCGAACTCATCGACCGAGAGCGGCTGTGAGAACAGGTAACCCTGCACCTCTTCGCAGCCAAGGCCCGACACGAAGTCGAGCTGCGCCTGAGTTTCCACACCCTCGGCAACGACGCGCAGTTTCAGGCTTTTCGCCATGGCGACGATCGCGGTTGAGATCGCGACATCGTCCGGTTCATCGGGCAGGCCGCGCACGAAGGACTGGTCGATCTTCAGCACATCGATCGGAAAGCGCTTGAGGTAGCTCAGCGACGAATAGCCCGTGCCGAAATCATCGACGGCGATGGAGACGCCAAGATCCTTCAGATCGGCCAGCACCTCGAGCACGCGATCGATCTCGAACATCAGGCCGCTTTCTGTAATCTCGATTTCCAGGCACGACGCAGGCAAGCCGGTGCGATCGAGTACGGCTTCGATGCGGCCAACCAGCCCGGCATCGCGGAACTGCCGGGTCGAGAGGTTGACCGAGACGATCAAGGGACCGAGGCCGCGTTCGATCCAGTGATTGGTGGTCTGGCACGCCGCCTCCAGCACCAGATCGCCGATCGGCACGATCAGCCCGGTTTCCTCCGCCACATTGATGAAGCTGCCAGGCGACATCTGGCCCAGTCTTGGATGGCTCCACCGGATCAGCGCCTCCATGCCGTGCACGGTACCGCTACGCAGATCGACACGCGGCTGATAGGCGAGGAAGAACGCCTCCGTCCGCAGCGCCTTTCTGAGCTCGCTTTCGAGATCGAGGCGTTCGGCGCGGCCCTCGCTGATCTTAGCGCTGTAGATCTGGCAGTGATTGCGGCCCGAATCCTTGGCGAAATAGGCCGCACTCTCGACGCGTTTCAGGATCGTCTCGCTGTCGCTGCCCTGATCGGGATACAGGATGGCGCCAGCGCTGATGGTCATGAACAGCTCGAAATCGTCGATCAGGAACGGGCGCTTCAGTGTCTCGCTGAACCGTTTCACGATGGCGTCGACGTCGGCGGCACTCGCCGCCCCGGGCGAGACAAGGACGAATTCGTCGCCCGGCAGGCGCGACAGGAACTCGCCCGGCAGCACGACAGGGCTGAACCGCTCCGCCACCGATTGGAGCAGCGTGTCGCCGAAGGAGTGTCCGAAGAAATCGTTGATGTTCTTGAACCGGTCGAGATCGAACAGGATCACCGCACCGGTTTGCGGGGTTTCGCCGCGCGTCAGATCATCGAGCATGCGGACGAGATGCAGCCGATTGGGCAGGCCGGTCAGCGTATCCTCGAGCGCCAGCCGCTCCAGCGTCTGCTCAAACCGCTTACGCTCGGTCACGTCGCGCACGATCACGCAATAGATCTGGCGGTCGAGATGCTTCAATTCAGACATTGAAAGTTCGGCGACGAAATTAGTGCCATCGCGCCGCTTCAACTCTGTCACCAGCCCACCAAATTCACCCTTGGCCAGCGTCTCCAGAATGGCAGTCAGGCCAGCGGCGGGCGGCAGGCTAGCATGCGGGGTATCGTGCAGGATCATGCGGGGTGCTGGACGCAACAAGGGCTCAACGCTCTGGCCGATGACGCTGCCGGCACGAAACCCGAATATATCCTCCGCCGCCTTGTTGAAGCTTTCGATATAGCCGTCGTCGTCGACCGTGATGACGCCGTCGATCATCGCATCCAGAATCTTCAGGATGCGGCCTTCGCGCGCGGAGAGTGCAGAGATCGCCTGGAGTTCCTGGGTACGGTCCAAGGCGAGATAGGCATGGGCGACGCGGCCGCGGAAGATCACCTCCGATATCGTCAACTCGACCTGTAAAACGATGCCGTCCGCCCGCACGATACGGATCGGCGTGACGGTAAAATTGCCGCTCGCTACATGCGATCCAACGTCGATCGCGGCGAAATCGTCGGGATGGACATAGCGCATGAAATCCGTGCCGACGACGGATGCGTCCTGCTCCACCCCCAGAAGGCTAAGGGCTGCGCGATTGGCAAAGACGAATCGCCCGCCCTCAATCACGGCAACGAAGCCCTGGGAGCTGTCGAGCAGTACACGGAACTCATCCGCCCCGGTGCCGGTCTGCGGCTCAACCGAATTACCCGCAGGCGCCGCCGGTACTAGGCCATTCTCGGGTTGCACGGGAGGCTGTTTCATTACCAGTTTGCCTGAGTAGCAGTCCCAGGAACAATGAGGATGTCCTGAGACGAATGCGACAGGAATTTATCTCACAGGGCGGTTAATGTTCGATTTAACAATGCGTGCAAATACAAGTTCTGCGGGAAATTCTCAGCACCAACCATTCTCATCTTGCTACTTCTTCAAAATCCAGAATCAAGGCATCGCGAACGGCCGGTAGCATTACTGTCATATGCGCATAATTGGCGTGTTTAAATCCGATCGTCACTTCTGTATTTCTCGAGCAAAACAACTCTATTTGCCGAGGCGCGAAAACAAAATGGACGAATTGGACGGCTGATGCTTTGCCATCGGCGGTGGTGCGATCGAGATCGGGCTCGGGCTCGGCCACCACCGTTTCGCCGGCAAAACTGATGAACGCGGTTTCTTCGATACCGCCCAATTTAGCCAGAAAGAGTTTGCGCCGCGCCGGCTCGTCAAGCTCGAACATGATCGTCGCGACCAGTTCCCTGCCATTGGGTATCAGCGGATTATAGGCGTCAAGTTCGCCCTGCAGCTGCTCGAACCCGCCCTTTTCGATATAGAGCATTTCCTGGATCTGCAGCCAGACCGTGTTGTAGTTCTCAAAATAGAAGGTCGCGAACGGACCGACTTCGATGCGGCGATGGCGTTTGGTCTCGATAATTGCCCGCCGCCGCTCCGCCCTGACCTTGGCGTAGTCGCTCATGGGCAGGATATCGGCTGGGGTTACCTGGCGTTGCGATGGCATGGCGTTATCCTCCGACGGCTTGTGGGATAACGGGCGCCAAGGCAACGGAGCCCGGCGCCAACAATCCATAGGCTTGGGCAAAAATCTGGATCGGATGGGGGGAGACCTCAGGCGCCGAACTCCCCTCGATCCGGCGCATTCCCTGCAGGATATGCTCACCCGCCAGCGGGCATTCCGAGGCGACATAGGCCTTGGCCTGATTGACCGCAGCCCGCGCAACCGGCTTGCCGATCTTGATCGCGATCTCGAAATGCTCCTTCATCACACCCCAGGAGCCGCCATGACCGGAGCAGCGCTCGGTCACGGCCAGATCGATGCCGGGGATAAGGCGTAGCAATTCAGCCGCCTTCTGACCGATATTCTGGGCCCGCGCGTGACAGGCGATATGCAGGCTGACGCCGCCGTCGAGAGCCGCCAGCCCCGGCGCTAAACCTTCCTTCTTGGCGAGCCCGACAAGATATTCGGAAATGTCGTAGGTTGCCGCCGATAGCGCAATGACGCGTTCGTCGCCGGGCACGATCAGCGGCCATTCGAATTTCAGCATCAGCGAGCAGCTTGGCACGAGCGCGATCACGTCGTAGCCGCTTTCGATCCACGGCGCCATGCTCTCCGCGACCAGCGAGGCCCGTTCCGCGACACGGCCGATATCGCCTTCTTCCAATTGCGGCATGCCGCAACAGGCCGGATAGACGATCTCGGTTTCAACGCCGTTATGGGCCAGCACCGCCCGCGCCGCCTCGCCAATTCCCGGATTATGGTAATTCACAAAACAGGTGGCGTAGAGCACCGCCTTGCGGCCGAAACCGGGCGCGTCCGCGTTGATCGGCGGGGCCGTCCGGCCGCGCATCTGGAAGGTCTTGCCGTGGAATTTGGGTAGGGCCGCGTTACGGTCCACCTTGGCGATTTTCTCCATCACCGCGCGGACCGGCTTGTTGGCGGTGTCGGTCGCCCAATTCACCAGACCGGGCGCTAAGCCGCCCAATTTGCCGTTGCGGTCGGTTTCGCCCAGCGCCTGACGCATCACGCCAATTTCGCCCTTGGCGAATTCAGCCGCGCGATAGCGGAGCATCAGATGCGGAAAATCGAGATTGAACTCATGGGGCGGCACATAAGGGCACTTCGTCATGAAGCACAGATCGCACAGCGTGCAACCGTCGACCACCTTGGCGAAATCGCTGCTCGCGACCTCTTCCATCACCTCGCCCGGTGTCGCGTCGACGAGATCGAACAGGGTTGGGAAACTGTCGCAGAGATTGAAGCAGCGCCGGCAACCGTGACAGATGTCGAACACCCGACGCAATTCCGCGTCGATCGAGGCCTCATCGTAAAACGCATCACTCCGCCAATCAATCGGGTGGCGGATCGGCGCCTGGAGGCTACCCTCGGACATCTAAAAGCCTCCAGAACGCCGCTTGTTGTGCCTACGCCATCGTCTCAAGCGCCTTGGTGAAACGCCCGGCATGGCTTTTCTCAGCCTTGGCCAGGGTTTCGAACCAGTCGGCGATTTCGTCAAAGCCTTCGTCACGCGCGGTGCGCGCCATGCCCGGATACATATCGGTGTATTCGTGCGTCTCGCCGGCGATCGCCGCCTTCAGGTTCAGATCCGTGCTGCCGATGGCAAGACCGGTGGCCGGGTCGCCGACCGCCTCAAGAAATTCGAGATGCCCGTGCGCATGACCGGTTTCGCCCTCGGCGGTCGACCGGAACACCGAGGCGACATCGTTATAGCCCTCAACATCCGCCTTCTGAGCGAAATACAGATAGCGACGATTGGCTTGCGACTCGCCTGCGAACGCCGCCTTCAGATTGTCTTCCGTCCGCGAACCCTTCAACGACGTCATGATGTGGTCTCCTCCAGATGATCCCGTTAGCCTTGGGAACTAACAGCAAGCTTAGCGCATTGATGAAAATTTCCTATCCCTGTCGTGCCGTCAAGCAGGGATTAGAAGCCTTCCAGAAGCATGATTTCACCACGCCATTACAACAGCGTAGGAAACGAGCATCGGACATCAAAATCGGGTCAGCCGGAACGGCCTGGCGCCCTGGCTTTAAACCGCAGCGGGCTTCGGACCGCGTAGCCGGATGATGACATCGACCCGCTCAACCGCATGGCCCACCGGCGCCATCGGCATGTGGGCAGCCTCAAACATGGCGCCCGGAATATCGACGAGATGGCCCGAATCGACCATAAAGAAATGATGATGTTCGTCGATATTGGTATCGAAATAGGAACGTCCCGCCTCGACCACGACCTCGCGCAACAAGCCTGCTTCGGTGAACTGGTTCAAGGTGTTATAGACCGTCGCCAAGGACACTGACACGCCGGCCGCACCCGCTTCGGAGTGCAGCTGTTCGGCGGTGACATGGCGATCGCCCTTGGCAAACAACAATTCCGCCAGGGCGCTGCGCTGCCGCGTCGGCCTCAGGCCGGCGGTGCGCAGAAAACCATCAAGATTATCGATCGCTACCATAGACATCTAATTATTATAGCCATCGTCGACCGCAATGCAATATGCGCGGGGCCGATTGCCCGCCAAACCCCGGGAATTTTGCCCGGGCCGGCGTCTGGCGGCACATGGAACCGGACCGGCCCCTAGTCGATCAGCGTCGTTAGGTGGCGCACAATCGCGGAGGCGCTGTAACGCTTGCGATGATACTCCCTGCCCGCCAGGGCGATGTCGACAAGCCTGGGATCGCGGGCGGCGAGACGCGACGCGATGTCAACCAGGTCTGGGTAGCTGTCCATTTCCAGATAATGCTCATTTGGCACGAAGTAATGACGGGTATCGAGGCAAGTTTCCTCGACCAGGAGACGGCCAAATTGCATCACGTCGAAGACGCGGCCGGTCGTAATGCTTTGGGGCGCGATGCGCCGGCCGAAGTTGAGACAAGCGGGCGTGGCGGTCAGCCGCCCGATATAAAGATTGTGGCTCTCAGCCGCATCGAGATGATCATCGCCGTAGTCGGAGCCGGCATAGTCGATGCGGTCATCTCTGCCCGCACTGGCGAGGAACCAGTATGCGCGACTGGCACTGCTGATGCCGACCTGCCCGCGAAACGACAGCAGCGGACCGCCTGACGCGAGCGCCGCGTCACGGCATGTCGAGAAATCCGACACCTCGTCACCGAGCCAAGCGGGAAACGACATCAGTGTCGTTCTCGACGCCAATTTTGGGTTGCTCGCCAAAAGAGGGAGGGTGGGAACCAGACACCACAGGATGTCAATTTCGTCTTGTAGGAGCTGAAGGCCGTACGAGGTCGTGGCGCTCCAGCTGTCAAAGCTGATCACGATCACCCGCCGATAGCACCGCCTGGCTTCATTCAGAAACCGATGAACCTCGCTCGCGCTGAACACAACCAAGAGATAATCGACATCGATCATGGCGATGCTGTCGGCGCGTATATCAACCAAATGCGCCAGTGGATCGGCCACCGAGAGTTCGCCCAAAGAGCGAAACCGCGGCACCCAGCCGCCATAGGCAAGGGCCTGGCAAAACCTCACCGATAAATCGCATTTGGCGGAGCCAAACCCGCCACGGTAATCGCGAATCCAGCAATCAACCTCAATCGGCGAAACCTTTGCCGCGTATTGAAAACTGAGCGGCACCACATCAATCGGCGCGGACGGCAAGCCGACCCCCGATAGAATCGCGCGCATGGCCGGGTCAATACGTTCGAACAGCGCTCGAACAGCGGGTTCATGAAGACCCAGCTGAAACCGCTCTAGAGCGTCCGCACTCGGAATCTCCCCGACAAACCGGGTGATGAACGGAAAAGGATGGTCAAGATCCATCTGGCCGAGATCGCTGCGCAACACGGCCTCTTCGAAAAACACCGCTTGGCCTTCGCTGTCTTTTTCGAGGACTGCCTGGATATATCGGTGAATGCAGTCAAACAGGGGAGCGCTTATGCCCGTCATTCAGCCAACCCGCCTCTGCTGTTCGAACGGATTACGGCTCATTCGGTGCGAACTCCAAACAATGCCCCACCTAACGCCGCCCCGGTTCTTCTGGACGATAGAGGACGATCGAACTGCCGTCATGGTCGATGTCGAACGACACCTCGACGAGCCCGGCCATGCTGTCGCGGACCGCTGCTCGCTCATCCGGCGGCACAAACAGCAAGATGAACCCGCCGCCACCCGCGCCGAGCAGCTTGCCGCCAAGCGCGCCCGCCTGTCTGGCCTTCGCGTAGATGGCATCGACATGGTCGGTCGATACAGCCGCCGCCAGCCCGCGCTTCAGCCGCCATGTTTCATCCAATAATCGGCCGATATCACAAAGATCGCGCGACCCATCGGTCAGGATCGCTTCAGCGTCGTCGACCAGTGACTGCATGGGTTTCAAGCTGCCCGCATTCGACGGAATATTGGCGACTGCGGCTGCGGCAACCTCCGAGGAATATCGGGTGATACCGGTGAAGAACAGCATGAGATGCTCGACCAGGGCTTGCCGTCGGTCCAGCGCGATGATCAGCGGCTTCACCGAATAACCCCCATCGCGATGAAAATCGATCCGGTTGAAGCCGCCATAGGCAGCCCATACTTGATCCTGGCAGCCGACCGTCTCGCCGATCACCTGCTGCTCGATCCGGATCGCTTCGTCGGCGAGGTCGCGTTTGGCGATCATGCGTCCGTTCAGGGCGGCCAGCGCATTCAGCAGACCCACGGTGAACGACGAACTCGACCCCAGGCCAGAGCGCGCGGGCAGATCGCCGTCGTGATGGATTTCCAGGCCGCGCTCGACCCGGGTTTCCTGAAGCACCGCACGAACCGCCGGATGCTGAATCTCGCCCAATTCACGGACATTCTCGATCTGCGAATAGACGATGCGATGACGATGCTCGAAGAAGGGTGGTAGGTAACGCACTGATATCAGGCAGTATTTGTCGATCGCCATGCCGAGCACGGCGCCACCATGTTCGCGATACCATTGCGGATAGTCAGTGCCGCCGCCGAACAGCGACACACGGAACGGCGTGCGCGTGATGATCATTGCGGGTTCCTCGCCTGAGCCATGGCCGGTACCAGATGAGGCGCCTCCGCCAGGCTTTGCGGCGTGCCGATATCGATGAAGCGGCCGTGGGTAATCTCAGCCCGGATCGAGCCGGCCGGCAGAATTTGCAGAAAGTCGCGCTCCAACGAAGCGCCGTTGGAACGCTGTAGCGCGTCGATGGCGGCCCGGCTGAACAGATACATGCCGGCGCTGATCAAACCGGGGTGATCGGCGGCCCCGTCCTTTTCGATAAATCTGGCGATATGTCCATCGACAACCTCAACGCTGCCGAAACGAGCGACCGATGGCACCTCGGCACAGAGCAGCGACAGATAGGACGAAGCCTGACGGTGATTAGCGACGAAGCGATTGAGATCCGCCTCCAAAAACGTATCGCCGTTCAGGATGAACACGGTGTCGCTGGTCGCATGGGGCAGCGCAAAGCGAACCGCCCCCGCAGTCCCAAGCGGCGACGGCTCGACCAGCGGCACCAGCGTCATCGACGCGCGGCCGTGACCGGCGAGATACTCAAGCACCCTCTCGCTTCGAACGCCGAGGCTGAGCAGCACGCGCGTAGCACCGAACCCAACCAACCAATCGAGCAGATGGCCCAGAAACGGCTTGCCGTCGATCGGCGCCAGCAGCTTTGGCACATCGCCCAGTATGTGGCTGACGCGCGTACCGAGCCCGCCCGCGAGAACGATAATGTCGAGATCCTTGAGCGCCCGCTCGCCGCTCATCGGTCAGACATTGGTATAGAGGCTATTGCGGATCATCGCGAAGCCCTTGATCAATTCCTCAATACCATCATCCAGGCTGAGGCTGGGTTGGTAACCTGTACCCTCAATCCGGGCGTTCGACACGATGTAATCGCGCTTGTCGGGGTCCTCGCCGATCGGCGCCTCCATATAGACGAAGCCTGGCACATGCTCCGCAATCTTGGCGCAGAGTTCCGCTTTCGACAGATTGGCGTCGGACAGGCCGACGTTATAGGGCCGGCCGCGCATCGCCTCGAAATGCCGAAGCCCATGCACGAAGACCCGGGCGACGTCCTGGATATGGATGAAGTTGCGCTTGAAATGCGCCTCGAACAGCACGACGAACCGATCGGTAACCGCGCGATGGACGAAATCATTGACCAGCAGATCGACGCGCATGCGGGGTGCGAACCCGAACACGGTCGCCAGGCGAAAGCTCAACGCATTCTCATGTTCCAGGATCATCCGTTCGGCCTCGACCTTATCGACGCCATAGCGCGAGATCGGGCGAAGCGGCGTTTCCTCGGTGCAGAACCGATCGGCCTCGCCGACGCCATAGCCGCTATTGGTCACCGGCATCAGAACGCGCTGCTGCGGGCTCAGCCATTTCAGCATGTCGGCAATCGCATCCTTATTCGTCGTCGTCGCGGCGATTGGGTCCTTGTTGCACAAGGGCGCGCCAACCAGGGCCGCCAGCGGGATGATGACATCCGCCTTGGCGAGCAGCGGCTTCATCGTGGCCTCGCTGCGAACATCGCCATTGATGACCGCGAAATTGGGATTGGCGCAGCATGCGGCGAGGCTGTTCTGCTTCCACATGAAACTGTCGATCACAGTGACCCTATGCCCCTCGCCGAGAAGCATCGGGACCAGAACCGAGCCGATATAACCGGCTCCGCCGGTAACGAGAATATGATCGGACATGAGGCTTCCTCCCGCTAACGGCACGTCTCGTTCAGGACTGCGTGCAGCCGGTCGATCTGCGGCGTCAGATCGAAGGGCTGATTGCCAACGAAGAAGCCGTAATCATGCGCGATATTGGCGTTCACGATCTCGCCGACCGTATCGAAGTCATAGTGTTTTATCACATCATGGCGCAGGAAATTGCCGCCGGTGATGATGCGATAGCCGATATCCGCCTCCTTCAGGGCCGCCAGAATGCGCTTGCGGTCGGGATTGAGCGTCGGGTTCAGGATGATGGTGAAGCAGAAACTGGAGCTCTTGCCGTTCTCGCGCTGAATAATGAAACGCTCATCGCCGGCGAACATTTGGGTGAACAGTTTCAGATTTTCCCGGCGCGCGGCGGTAAAGCCCGGCAGCTTCTTCAATTGCTCGAGACCTATGGCGCCGGACATTTCCAGCGGACGCAGATTGTAACCCGGCAGAATGAAGCGATAAGCCTCGAAGAAATCATCGTCGCGCGGTTCAAATAATGGACTGCCTTCCGGCAGATCCCGGGTCCAACCATGCGCCCGGATCGAGCGCATCAGGTGAGCGAGTTCGAGATCATCGGTCAGCACCATGCCGCCTTCCATGGTCGAGATATGGTGGCTGAAGAAAAAGCTGAACGTGCCGACATCGCCGAACGTGCCGGCCTTGCGCCCAGCCAGTTCGGCATCCATCGATTCGCAATTATCCTCAAAGAAATACAGGCCGTGACGATCGGCAAAGGCGCGCATGACGTCGAGCGCTGCCGGGTTGCCGAGAATGCTGACCGCGACGATCATCCGCGTGCGCGGCGTAAGCGCCTCCTCCAGCTTCGACACATCCATGTTGAGCGAGTCGAGTTCAACATCGACGAAGCGCAATTTGAGCCCGTATTGCTGCAGCGGATGATAGGTCGTGCTCCAGGAGATGGCCGGCACGATGACCTCGTCGCCACGCTGCAGCGGCCGATCCTTCTTGTAGAAGAACGCCGCGACGGCGGCGAGGTTAGCCGACGACCCTGAATTGACCATCACCGCGTGGGACACGCCCATATAGGCGGCAAAGCGCTTTTCCAGCTCTTTGACATGCTCGCCCATGGTGAAGCGGCCGCCATCGACGACACGCTGTATCGCCTTAAGCTCTTCGTCCCCGAACGTATTGGCCGCCAACTCGTAAAACATGTCGCTTCTTCCAGCTAAGCCTTGCCAGGGTGGTCAGAAAGGCCCGCGGAACTGGACCTGATAGGCAAGCTTTGCACGCTCCGCATCGGGCACCCAGGCCTTGCCATCGGCGCGGACCATAGCATAGGCCGTCGCCGCAATGGTCGACGGGTTAGGGTAGAAATGCGCCTCCAGGGCCGGCGTCGTCGGACAGGTCGTCGGTGCGAATCCCATGCGGCGCATCTCGATACCAGCACCGGGACCGGCCCTTTCGGCGACCGCGGCGACAATCTCGGCACTGGCGCCACACATCGTCCAGGCATTGTCGATCACCAGCAGGCGTTTGGTGCGACGGGCGGAGGCGACGATCGTGTCCATGTCCAGCGGCACCAGCGAAATGGGGTCGATGATCTCGGCCTTGATGCCGATCTCGCGCAACAGCTGTTCGGCGCGCAAGGCCTCGACCACCATGTTGGAGATCGCGACGATGGTGATGTCGTCGCCATGGGTACAGATCCTGGCCTGGCCGAACGGCACCGCATAGGGTGCCTCCGGCACCGGGCTGTCAGTCGGATAGAGCAGGCGATGCTCGACGAAGATGACCGGGTTGTTGTCGCGGATTGCCGCGATCATGCAGCCCTTGGCGTCATAGGCGTTGGACGGGGCGACCACCTTCAATCCCGGCACATGCATGAACATCGCATGCAGGCCCTGCGAATGCTGTGCTCCCTGGCCCCAGGATTTGCCGATCATGCTGCGCACGACCATCGGCACCGTAACCTGCTTGCCCCACATATAATGCGCCTTGGCGGCGACATTGATCAGCTGGTTCATGCAGAGCATCAGGAAATCCATGCGGATATGCACATGAATGGGCCGCATGCCGGCCATAGCAGCGCCGATCGCGACGCCAGTCATGGCGTCCTCCGACAAGGGCGTGTTGAACACGCGCTCAGGCCCGAAACGATCCAGCAAGCCTGCGGTTGATCCTTGGATTGCCTTATGGTCGTCGACATCCAGCCCGAAGACGAAGACGCGGGGATCAAGCGCCATCTCCTGCGCCACTGCCTCGCTCAAGGCGTCGACATAGCGCAGCATCCGGCCTGAACTGGTTGCGTCAGCTGGCGAAGACACCGTCGTAGAGTTCCTCAGGCTCGGGGAAGGGCATTTGCTCGGCGTAATCGACCGCCGCCGCGATCTCGGCTTCGATCTCGGCGTCAATCGATAGGCGCTGCGCCGGATCGACCATTTGGGCCAAACGGGTAACCTGATCGCTGGCGACCCAGGGTTCCAGATCGCTGCGGTCACGATAGCCGGCGTTGAAATCCTCCGCCGGTCCGACATGCTCACGCCAACGATAAATATCGCATTCGAGAAAGAACGGGCCGGCTCCGGCGCGCATGGCCGCCACAGCGGCCTCGCTTATCGCGCGGATACGGAAGACGTCGCCGTCGGTGACGCGTTCGGTGGGGATACCGAATGTCGCCACGCGTTCGCAGAGCTGTTCGCTCGCCCAGCGCTTCTCAAGCGGCGTATGGATCGCTAGGCGGTTGTTTTCGCAGACGAACATCACCGGCAATCTATGCAGCGATGCGAAATTGAGGCTTTCGTAGAAGACGCCTTCTTCGGTGGCGCCATCGCCAAGGAAAACCACGGCAACGCGGCCTGTGCCCTCGCGCTTCAGCGCCAAAGCATAACCGACCGCATGGGGGATTTGCGTGCCGACCACGGCGGATGCGCCGATCATATGATGCTCGGCCGAAATCAGATGCATCGAGCCGCCCTTGCCGCGAGCGCAGCCCGCCTGGCGCCCATACATCTCCGCCAGCATCGCCTTCAGATCGCCACCCTTGGCAAGATAGACGGCGTGGCCGCGATAGCTGCCCGCCACCACGTCGGAGGGCTGCAGCGCATCAATCACGCCGACCGATACCGCTTCCTGCCCGATCGACAGATGAACAGGGCTTTTGATTTTATCGGAGGGATAAATCGCCGCGACTTCTTCTTCGATGCGGCGAATGCGACGCAACGATCGATACAGGCGCTCGACATCGCCGTCTGAGGGCCTATCCGGCACTGTTTTGTCCGCGATCATGGGACGGGTTGTGACATGCGGCGTGCGGCTTGCAAAGGCAATACTAGTCGCCGGTTTGCAACCGCTCCACCAACTGCCGCACCGTCGGCACGAATCCATTGCTGTAGAACGGGTCGTCAGCGAAGCGGAACGCATTGTGCCCGGCGAACATCAATTGATAATCGATATCGTCGGAATGGCTGATCGCCTGCAGCGTCTTTTGGATGCAGAAGGACCGGGGATCGGGCGGTTTGCCGGTGGTACCCTGTTCGCTCTGGCTCCAATTGGAGAACAGGCAGGCGGACAGGCAGCCCATGCATTCGATCTGATCGGTGCGGATCTCGACCGACTTGTCCGGCGTCACGAAGATCAGTGTCGATTCAGGCGTGCGCAGCGCCTCGGTAAATCCCGCCGCAACCCAGCCCTCGGCATGGTTTTTGTCGACCGAGGTCACATAGACCGTGCGACCGCGTGCGCCGACCGGGAAGGGCGTGTCATGCTCGCCATGCGGCTGCGTCGTATAGGCGATCTGGCGCGCCGAGCGGCCCTTCAGATCATCCAGAAACGGGTTGCTGACGGCGGACGAATAGAAACCGGTCGGGCTGAAGCGATTGAGATAGATATCGCCCTCCTTCAGCTCGAGCAGCCGCTTTTTCCAGCGCTCGGAAATCGGGCTTTCCTGAGTCAGCAGCGGACGGGTGCCGAATTGGAAGGCGATCGGACCGATCTCCGGATTATCGAGCCAGTCTTCCCATTCGCGCAAATACCAAACGCCGCCGGCCATGACGATCGGGACGTTCTGCAGCCCGAACTCGGCCATGGTCTGGCGCAATTGGATGATGCGCGGCATCGGCGCTTCGGGCTTAAGCGGATCCTCGCTGTTCGACAGACCATTATGGCCACCGGCAAGCCAGGGATCCTCGTAAACCACCGCCCCCAGCCATTCGGGGAAACGGTGATAGGCGCGCTTCCACAAGGCGCGAAAAGCACGCGCAGAGGAGACGATCGGGTAGTAATAGGCGCCGTGATGGGCGCAGATTTCGGCAATCTTATAGGGCATGCCGGCGCCACAGGTGACGCCATGGATCAGGCCCTTGGCCCCTTCGAGCACGCCGTTCAGGATCGTCTCGGCCGCCGCCATCTCCCACAAGACATTCATGTGGATGCGGCCCTGGCCGTTCGACGCCTCATGCGCCATGCGCGCCTGGGCAATACCCCCCTTGATCGAGAAATCGATCAGCTCGTCGTGGCGTTCCCGCCGCGTACGACCCTGATAGATCATCGGCAGCAGGCGGCCTTCGTCGTCATAGCTATCGGCATTGACGCCGGAAAACGTGCCGACGCCGCCGGCAGCAGCCCAGGAGCCGGAGCTTTCGCCATTGGAAACGGCGATGCCCTTGCCCCCTTCGACGAGCGGCAATACCTCACGCCCGGACATGATAATGGGATTGAATGCCTTCACGGAATCCTCTCCGCCCTATCCTAGTGACCTAGAATAGCATCCTTCCGGACGCCATCCCCCCGCGATCCCATTCCAGGGTCGGCCGTAACAGCCGACGCCTGGATGGCCTTATAGTCGCTACGCCGCGCGCTGACGAGTCTTGTGGCTGTCTTGACGCGACTAATCTTTAACTTACGCCTCAGTCGGAGC
>CAIZEE010000137.1 GCA_903931835.1 uncultured Elstera sp. | reverse complement strand
GCTGGCGAAAAAACTCGAACGCATTCACATCGGGGATCATGTGGGCCAATTCGTCGATGGCCGAATTCAGGATTTTCCAGTGCATAGCATCCTCGCATGGCAGGAGCGGCGTGATGATCGTGGGAAAAAGCTCCGCCGACAAGATCGAAGGGCGGGGTGGCTTGGCGCGGCCATCACGCCCCCTTCGCTTCCCGATTGTTGTTCGATGCTCGCGCCGCCGACCGCCTGTCCGAATTCACGGCTTCTTCTTTGGCCGCCCCGGTTTCCCTGGCGCCCGGCCCTCCGCCAACGCTTTCTTCGCACGCCCCTTCCTCACGCGGTCGCTGTCCTTCGCCCTCCGCTTCGCCGCCTTCGCCGTCAATCCCTCAGCGGATGGCTGGACCCTGACCTCGTCCTCGCGGGTGAAATCCATGATCCCCGCGTCATTGAGCGCGATCAACTCGACTGTCCCGACCCCGCTGGCGGTCAGTTTCTCCGCCACCCGTTCGGCCTGAAGCCTACTGTAGACGTAGATATCGTAGTCCCCGCCGAAATTGGGTTTGCGGACGGCGCCGCGCATCACGAATTGGAGGATATCCTCTTCCTCCCGCGCCCGCTGCACGTCAGCCCTGGTGAGGTCAAAGAGGTCGTAGAGCGGCTCGTCGCCTGGGAGAGCCTTGCTGCTGTAGATGAAGGCGCAAACCGTTTTGTCGCGGTAGATGTTGAGACCAGCCGCCTTGGGGGCAACCGGGCCACCAGGCACCCTGTGCTCCATGAGATGCTGAACCTCCTTGTTGCCTGACCAAAACGCCTGGTCGTCAGTCAGCCGAGTTTCGAGGTGATCGCATACGAGCTTGATGCACAGGCGCCCCTTCGACGATTCCCAGAACGTCGATGTGCCTTCGTGCCCATGGGTGAAGTAGTGGACCCGGATCGTTGGTGTCGCCGTCCTGGCCATCGGCACCACACGCTGCGTCAGGGTCATCTGGTCGCCGAACCACTTCTTCGTCGCGAGGGCGCCAAGGCTGATCTCGTAGGACGCGCCCGCGATCTGGATCGAGGCGAAGTTTCTCAGCGACAGGGGTGTCCAGATTGAGAACCAGTCGAACGCACTTCCCGAGTCCCAGTCGGCCAGATTGACGAAAACGCCGTGGGGCCGGGCGGCATGCTTCTGGAAGTCCGCGAGTTTGCCGGAAAGGGAGTCATGCTGCGCCTGCGCCCAATTCGGCATGGCCCCCAGCGGTTGAAGCACCGACCAATTGCCATCCGGGGTCGGAATGAGCGCGAAGGTGTTCCGATACCACTCGCGGGAGTTCCCGATGTTAATCCTGCCGGTATGAAGGGAATTGGGGGCTTCGTCGATTCGGGCGTGCCAGCCGGTGAACCCCGAGAAATCGTCCGCCATGAGGGCATCGTGGGTGATCATGATGACCGCGTGGCTTTTGCCTGCCGCCAGAAGGGCCTCTCGCGCGTCATCAAGCTGGCGTTGGATTTTGCCCGGTTTCCCGTTGGCGGAATGGGCTGGGATCACGGTCAGACTCGGGGCATCCTCAGCGAAAGCCGCGCGCTGCTCGTCGATGAGGGCCGTTGTGGGCATTGAGAATATGTAAAGGCCGGGTGTAGCGATAGCCTCTCGCCGCATAAGCAAGGTTTTCCCGCATCCAGGCGGGCCACTCAAAACGTCTATGTTAATCACTGGCCAATCCAGTTCTTGAGATAATATATGAGCTAACTCGGTTTGAGCTGAAACCCATCCGACGCGTGCTTATATAGAGAGACTTCGGACGGGTTTCTAGGGGCGTTGTCGCCTTCTTATTGACCAATGTGTCCGTGTCTCTCCCCTTGAATTCGCCTGCGCCTCAATCCGAAACTGGCTCGTTAGAGCGATAACGAGGTCAATCGGTGGAGAAAATTGGCGGGAGCGCGCTTGTCGCGCCGAGCCAATTTTGCTCGTTGGCCGATTGGCCTCGTTCAGACGAAAAATATTTTCAAATCTTCTGCTGCGAGGCGGGATCGCCTCGCATTGGATTTCAAAATATTATTTGGCTCGCGTCATGTCTCATTGAGTGAAATGGAGGAGGCCCCAGCCGCTTTAATTGACGGAAGCCGACCTAATCCCTTCGTTCAATTCAAATCCAACGCAGGTCAGAGGACGACTGGCATAATTTCCAAAGAATTATCTGTCAGAAAAACTCGGCTTCTGCGAAGCCATCGCTTTTCCGAAAATAATTTTCCAAAACCACAACATCGTTACCTTTCGCGAAAGTTCGACTCCCGCGCGACCAGCGCGCTCCCGCCAAACTTGTCGCTCAGGTAGTGGCTGTCGCACCGAGTTATTCCTCGGTCAATCAGCTAGCCGAACGAGTTATTTCTTGGTCAATCACAGAGAGACCCTGAACCCCCAACGCCGTAGGCGCGTCTAAGCACGCAGAGAACGGGTTTCCGGCCCACAGAGCCCCCTGACGGTCAGAATAAATACCACCTATAGTGGAGGTATAATTATGAAAATATCTGAAATATATACGGCGATGCGCCAACGCAATTTGTGCTCATCGCGCAGAGGGTGGAGCAGAGCTTGGTTG
>CAIZEE010000136.1 GCA_903931835.1 uncultured Elstera sp. | reverse complement strand
GCGTCGTCTTCACCGGCGGCCGCCCTGGTTCGGGCGATCGCGGCCGGATCAGGTGGAATATCGGTATCGAGATTTTCCAGGCGCAGGAAATCCTGACCAGAGGCATCGGCGATCGATCCCATCCGGTCGACGCCGATGCTGGCGATGTGCTGCAGCCGTGACGGGCGGGATCGTTGCATGCATCCCCCAGATGCCGGTGATCAAGCTCCACCGATACCGCACTTAGCATCCGCCGGGAACGGCATTTCGATCCGCTTTGCGTCAATTGCGGCGATGCGCCACCATGAAAAGTATGATAAAGTATGCACTTAACTCGCCGGGTTCTGTCATGGCCGAAATTGAACGATTAACGATCACTCTGCCGGCGGAAATGGCTGCGTTGGTGAAGGAGGCCGTTGCCGGCGGCGATTATGCGTCCGCTAGCGAGGTCATTCGCGACGCGCTACGCGACTGGAAAATGAGGCGTGCCTTGCAGGCCCGAGATTTCGGCGCGTTGCAATCGGAATACCGCAACAGGCCGACATATCTGGCGGAAGAGCGAATGAAAGATTTTGAGGCAAATCAGGGGGGCCACTCCGCCGACAGTCGGGCCCGCGCCTTGCAACATTTTTTTGATGCCGTGTCAGAGATGCCGGTTAAGGACGCCAGATCCATTGACGACATTTTGGGATACGGACCAGACGGGTTGCCTGGCCATTGATTCTGGATACATCAGCGATTATCGCGGCAATTACCAATGAACCAGATGGCATCCGCTTTAAGGACGCGATGCTGAATGCCACGTCGCTGGCAATGTCGGCGGTGGCCGTGCTGGAAACCGAGATCGTGCTGGAGGCGCGTCACGGAACCGAAGCTGTTCGGGCATTTGGCAACCTCATTCGAACCGCTGGCATCGTTATCGTTGCGTTCGACGCAGCGTCAGCTGAGCGAGCGTCCGAAGCATTTCGCATTTTCGGTAAAGGACGAGGGCATCCGGCGCAGCTCAACATTATAGATTGCGCTGTATATGCGCTCGCGAAGCTGCGTGGCGACGCATTGCTGTTTAAGGGCAATGATTTTTCTAAGACCGACATAACGCCAGCGCTTGAACAGACATAAACGGGGGTGCCTCATGGCATGGGAAGAGACGCTGATACGGATGGGGGCGGCCCTGCTGTTCGGCAGCCTGATCGGCTTTGAGCGGCAGTGGAACCAAAAGATGGCGGGGTTGCGCACCAATGCGCTGGTGTCGCTGGGGGCGGCAGGCTTCGTCGTCTATTCATCGCTTTATCCGATTGCCGGCGATCCGACGCGCGTGGCGGCGCAGATCGTCTCCGGCATCGGCTTTCTGGGTGCGGGCGTAATCCTGCGCGACGGGTTCAACGTCCACGGCATCAATACCGCAGCGACTCTTTGGTGTTCGGCCATGGTCGGCACGTTTGCCGGCGGCGGGTTCATCGCGCCGAGCGCGATTGCGGCTACATTCGTGGTCATCACGAATATTTGCCTGCGGCCCGTCGTCAGTTTCCTCAACCGGCGTCTGCTGACCGCAACCAGCATCGAGACGCATTATGTCGTGGAGATCACCTGCGCGTCGGAGCAGGCGCCGCATATCCGGTCCCAGCTTTTGCATGCTTTGGCCCATGCTGGGCTGAGCCTCAGGCGCATCAATAGCGAGGATATCGCGGATACTGAAAACGTCATGGTCAAGGCAGACGCGGTTTCGGCGACACGTGTTGATCACGCGCTGGAGCTGATCGCCGGGCGGTTGAGCCAGCAGCCGACCGTGTCGGCCGCGACCTGGCTGATCGATCATTCCGTGCACGAGACATAATTATTTTCAAAGCAGCCGAATAAACCCGGCCCTGCCCCGGTCTCCCTCCTTGAGCGCACACGCAAAAAAGGGGGCGATGATGACCAAACCAATCCTAACCAGCTGCGAAATCACCGAAGTCACACAAGAGGAAGACGGCGGCCTGACGCGCCGCAAGGCGCTGAGCTGTGCCGGATGGGCCGGTGCCGGCATCTTGTGGACGATCGTCGCCGGCGTGCCGCGCGCGCGCATCCTGGGCAGTGCGGAGGCAGCCGAGGCGGTGACGCCGGCCGATTTCAGCTTCGTGCAGATCAGCGACAGCCATGTGGGATTCAATAAGGAAGCCAATCCCGATGTCGTCGGCACGCTTCACGAGGCGATCGACCAGATTGGCCGCGTCAAGGGCACGGCCAAGCTGATGATCCATACCGGCGATGTCAGCCATCTGTCCAAGGACGAGCAGTTCGACACGGCCAATGAGGTGATCAAGGGTGCCGGCCTCGACCTCCACGTCGTGCCGGGCGAACACGATCTGCTGGTCGATGACGGCAAGGGTTTCTACGAGCGCTTCGAGAAGGGTGCCAAGGCCGGCGGCTGGTACAGTTTCGACAGCCAGGGCGTGCATTTCATTGGGCTCAACAACGTGTTCAACCTCCATGCCGGCGGGCTTGGCAATCTCGGCGATGAGCAATTGGAATGGCTGGAGGATGATCTGAAGGGCCGCTCGGCCAGCCAGCCGATCGTCGTCTTCGCGCATATCCCGCTCTGGCAGGTCTATCCCGATTGGGGTTGGGGGACGGAGGATGGCGCGAAGGCGCTGGGATACCTCAAGCGCTTCGGCTCGGTCACCGTGCTGAACGGCCATATCCATCAGACGCTGCAGAAGGTCGAAGGCAATGTCGCCTTCCACACCGCAATGTCGACCGCCTTCCCGCAGCCAGCACCCGGCGCACCGGCAGGCCCGGGGCCGATGAAGGTCGCCCCCGGCGTGCTGAAGACCGTACTCGGCGTCGCCTCGGTCAGTTTCGTCCAAGGGACCAAGAGCCTTGCCGTCGTCGACCATCCGTTGGGCGCCTGACACCAGCCAGAAGGAAGCAGTTCATGCTAAATAGTAAGTTTCTGCCGGCGATCATCATCGCCGGTATCGCCATCGGTTTCGCAGCGGGCAGCCGCGCCACCGCACCGTCGACAGTCACGATCGATAATTTCGCCTTCACGGCGGCCAGTATCACCGTTCCCGTCGGAACGGAGGTCACCTGGGAGAACCGAGACGACATTCCCCATACCGTGGTCAGCGCCGGCGACCCGCGCGTCTTCAAATCGTCGCCGCTCGATACCAATGACCACTTCGCCTTTCGGTTCGATAAGCCGGGCACTTATAAATATTTCTGCTCGCTGCATCCAAAGATGCAGGGCACTGTCGTGGTGCAGTGAATGACCGAGGGGGCAAGCTGGCGTGATGATGACGCGACGCGAGCTGAGCGAGTTCGAGACGCTGGTCATGCCCCATCTCGACGCCGCGCATAATCTTGCGCGCTGGCTGCTGCGTGACCCGATCGTAACCGAGGATGTCGTGCAGACGGCGATCGTCCGGGCGCTGACCTATTTTTCGGGCTTTCGGGCGGAGAATCCGCGTGCGTGGTTGTTGCAGATCGTGCGCAATGCAGCCCATGGCTGGCTCGCCGACCAATCGGGCAAGCGCCACCAGCCTTGGCCCGATGGCGAAGACGATGAACGCGACCAGCTACCGGACCCGAGCCCCGGCCCGGAAGCCGAGGCGGCGGGACGCGAGGCGCTGGGGCGGCTTGATGAAGTACTCGCGACGATGCCAATCGATCTGCGCGAATGCCTGATCCTGCGTGAGGTTGAAGATTTGAGCTATCGCGAGATTGCGGAGATTACCGGTGCGCCGATCGGCACGGTCATGTCGCGGCTGTGGCGCGCCCGGCAGTGGATGATGCCCCGAATGGAGGGAATGCTGTGAGCACGTTTCATAGCCACGATCACGATCTGTTGATCCAGGCGGAATTCGACGGCGAGTTGTCGATCGCGGATTCAGCCAGGCTGGCGGCGCATAGCGAAACCTGCCCCGAATGCCAGGATATCTATCGCAATTTTGGCCGGCTGAGCCGGCTTGTCCGGACCGACACCAGGACCTATCAGGCGCCCGAGACATTGCGCCAGACGATCCGAGATGCCATCACGCCGTCCGCCGTCGTAATCCGCCCGGTTTGGCGCCCGAGATTGCGCGACGTCGTCGGACTTGCTGTTGGGGCAGCGCTGGCCGCCTCGCTCGTGCTGACGGTCCAATCGCCGCGCGAGGATCTGGCGTCGGCTCTGGTGTCGAACCATGTACGGGCATTGCAGCCCGGCCATCTGGTCGATGACGTCTCGAGCGACCAGCACACGGTCCGGCCATGGTT
>CAIZEE010000135.1 GCA_903931835.1 uncultured Elstera sp. | reverse complement strand
GGGCCATATGGTGTCAATCGCCATAATATCGTCACCGGCAGAACGCGCGCGTGATCCGTAAGTGCTTGTCGACCACCATGGTCAGGCGCGACTTGTCGACTTCGAAATTCACCACTTGCTGGGGATAGAGCAGGCGGAACGAGTGCAAATTCATCTTGGCGACCCGCGCCAGTGCGGTGTCGCGGGGCAGGCCGACCAGCCGGCCGACCGTCTTATCGCTGCACGGCCGGTAGTCCCAGGTCGGGATTACCGGGTCTGACGGGTTGGCGATAAGATCGGCGGGAGAAGCCAGAAGTATGGCCGCAAACACGAATCCGCCGGCACAAAGGCCGGCGGATTTTAACAATGACTGGTGTCGGATGCGCATGCCGGTTAGCGGCGATCGCCCATCAACCGCAGCAACATCATGAAGAGGTTGATGAAGTCGAGATAGAGCGTCAGCGCACCCCAGGTCTTGAGCTTGCCCAGCGATTCGCGGTCATAGCCGTCAGCATAGAGTTCCTTCAGCTGCTGCGTGTCATAGGCGGTCAGGCCCGTGAAGACCAGAACGCCGATCACCGACACCGCGAACTGCAAGGCGCTCGACTGCAGGAAGATGTTGACGAGGCTGGCGATGATGATGCCGATCAGCCCCATGAACAGGAAACTGCCCATACCGGACAGATCCTTACGCGTCGTGTAGCCGTACAGGCTGGTCGCACCAAACATGCCGGCCGTGATGAAGAACACGCTGGCGATGCTGGAATGCGTGTAGACGATGAAGATCGTCGAAAGCGACAGGCCCATTGATCCAGCGAAGAGCCAGAACACGGTCTGCGCCGTCGCGGCGCTCATCGCCTGGATGCGCGCCGAGAAGAACAGCACGAAGCCCAATGGCGCCAGCATGACGACATATTTCAGCGGCGTGCCGAAGATCGCGGCCATCAATTCAGGCGATGTCGACACCAGAAAGGCGATGACGCCGGTAACCGCCAGCCCGCCCGCCATCATATTGTAGATGCCGAGCATATATTGCCGCAGCCCGGTATCGATTGCCGCTTGGTCGATGGTCCGACCATAAGCCGGCTTCTGCCAACCCGTTGCCATTTTAAAGCAGCCTCCGTAACAAGGGATTCAACGCCCACATTATGTGGGCACGATTACCCTATCTATCAATCGATCATGGCAAATCCACGCCCGCTCTTAACAGATACACCCAGGCAGGCAACGCGCCAAGCGTCTTCGCCGGCTCTCCAGAGTGGTCAAGCCTTACCCGCGCGGGTAAGGTGCCGGCAAAAGACCAGGAAGCGGCGGGAAATTTCGGCCAGATGATTACCCAGTTGATCGAAAAGGTAGCGCGGCGCCAGGACCTGGACCGTGCCGAGATGGCATCTGCTCTCGACGCGCTGATCGAAGGTGTCTGCCCGGAGGCGCAGATGGCGGGGCTGTTGATCGGGCTGCGCGTCAAGGGCGAAGCGCCGGAGGAACTGGTCGGCGCCGCCGTTGCGCTCCGCGCACGCGCAGTCAAGCTGCCGCTCGCCCAGCAGCCGATGCTCGATACCTGCGGCACCGGCGGTGACGGGTCCGGCTCGCTCAATCTGTCGACCATGGCGGCGTTCATCGCGGCCGGGGCCGGCGTGACCGTGGCGAAGCACTATAACCGTTCCGCCTCCTCGCTCTGCGGCAGTGCCGACGTACTGGAAAGCTTAGGCGCCACCGTTGAACAATCGCCGGCGCAAACCGCCCGGGCGCTGGAAACTGTCGGCATCGGCTTCCTTTATGCGCCGCTCTATCACCCGGCGACGCGCGCGGTTGCGCAATTGCGCCGCGCCTTGAGCGTGCGCACCCTGTTCAATCTGCTGGGCCCCCTGACCAGCCCGGCCGCCGTTAAGGCGCAGCTTGTCGGCGTGTTCCATCCCGACCGCCTGGTGCTGATGGCGTCCGCGATCCGAGAACTCGGGCGTGAGCGCGCGCTGGTCGTATCGGCGGCCACCGGTGAAGCGACGGGTCTCGACGAGATCGCCCCCAATGGTGTCACCGCGATCGCCGAATTGCGTGGTGGCGACATTCGCACCTTCGAGGTCACGCCTGCCGATTTCGGCGCACCCGAAACGCCGATCGCCGCGATCGAGGGCGGCTCGCCCGAGTTCAATGCCGAGGGGATGCGCGCCATCCTGAGCGGCGAACCGCATGTCGCGCGCATCGCCGTACTGATCAACGCGAGCGCCGCCCTGGTCGCTGCCGACACGGCCGAGGATTTTCGCGATGGCTATCGCCGGGCAGCAGAGGCGATCGATAGCGGTGCGGCACTGGCCAAGCTCGACCAGTTCATCGCCCAATCGAAGGTGGCAGTAGAGTGACCAACCGCCTGACCCCGATCACCGAACAACGCCGTCTGGACGTGGCGGCGGCTCGGCGCGAGCGTTCCTTGAGCGCCTTGGAAGCAGCATTGCCGGGCGCCTCACAACCGCGTGGATTTCGCCACGCATTGGCGCGACCGGGCCTGCAAGTGATCGCGGAGATAAAGCGTCAATCGCCCTCCATGGGCACCATCAAAGCCGAGGCCGATCCGGCGGATATGGCGAAGCGCTATGAGGCAGGGGGCGCCGCCGCCCTGTCCGTGCTAACCGAGCCGCATTACTTCGGCGGCCATCTCGACGATTTGGTCGCGGCGCGCGCGGCCTGCGCCTTGCCGGTGTTGCGCAAGGATTTCGTCGTCGATCCCTATCAGCTCGCCGAGGCCCGCGTCGCCGGCGCCGATGCCGCCCTGCTGATTGTCGCGGTCTTGGGCACGGCGCTTGGCGAATTCCTGGCTGCGGCCAAGGGTTACGGCCTGGACGCGCTCGTCGAGGTGCATGACGAGGCCGAGCTCGAAATCGCCACCGCCGCCGGATCGGATATTATCGGCGTGAATAACCGCAATCTCAGCACGCTCGTCATCGACCTCGCCGTATCGGAACGGCTTTACCCGCTGATGCCCAAGAATACTGTCGCGGTCGCCGAAAGCGGGTTGGAGGAGGTCGCGGATTTCACCCGCATGCATCGCGTTGGCTATGACGCGGTGCTGGTCGGCACGGCGCTGATGCGCTCCGGCGATCCGACCGCCCGGCTGAAGGCGTTGCTCGACGGAACCCACGCGTGATTCGCGTCAAGATCTGCGGCCTGACAAGGCTGGTGGACGCATTGCATGCGGCGCAGTGCGGTGCCGATGCGCTGGGCTTCATTGTCTGGCCGGGCAGCAAGCGAGCGGTGACGCCAGATGCGGCCCGCGCGATCATCGCCGAATTGCCGCCCTTCGTGACGCCGGTCGGCGTGTTCGTCAATGAGACCGCCCAGGCAATGAGCGCGCTGGCGGCGCATTGCGGCTTTCGCATGCTCCAATTGAGCGGGGACGAGAAGCCCGAGATCACGGCCGACCTGGCTTTGCCGGTGATCAAGGCATTCCGCAGCGTGCCGGACCTCAGCCACTGGCACGTCGCAGGTTATCTCGCCGATGGTGCGGCGGATGGGCAATTCGGCGGGACCGGCGCACAGGCCGAGGATGCCTTGATCGCTGCCTTGGCGCCGACCGGTCGGTTGATCCTGGCGGGCGGGCTGACGCCGGATAACGTGGCCGCCCGCGCCAGCGCCGCACAGCCCTATGCCGTCGATACCGCCAGCGGCACCGAGGCGTCGCCGGGGATCAAAGACCCGGGCAAAGTTTCACGCTTTATTGCTTGCGTGCGTCACCTTTCCTGAAGTTAATCAGCCGTTCATTACTGGTCATTGCAAATGGATTGCTCATTTGTAATTGGTATAATACTGAATAACCGACGATATTCCTGGAGACGCAGATGGAATTGACCGCTGCGACAAAGAAGAACCCAGGAAGGATTTCTACCATGTCTAGGTTGTTTGCAGTTGCCGCCCTGTCCGCCTTCGCCCTGACTGCGGCAGCCCCGATGGTGTTCGCGGCCGATACGACCCCGGCCCCGGTCACCGCCCCGGCGCCCGTTGCGGCCATCCAGCCGGTGCAGGCTCAGTCGAGCCAGCCGGCCAAGCAGGAAGTCACCGAGAAAACCTCGAAGACCGTGAAGCCCGTCGCTCATAAGGCCGTCACCACCTCGTCCGCCACCACGACGAAGTCGGCCAACTAAACAGCATCCGCTCCGGTTGCTCCCTCGAGCGGATGTTGCCTCGGCCACAGGTCTCATTTCACCACACACGAGGCCTGTGACGTCGCGCGATCGGAAGTGCCCCTTCCGGTCGCGTTGACGTTTTTAGACCCCAAGTTTTAGTGGTGGGGATGGCCGTGATGGTGGCGATGGTGATGATGCCGTCCACCGCCGTGATGCGGATTTGCATTCGCTTCGCTGGCGAGCGCGATGAACGGCAGCAATGCCGCGATGATCAGCAGAATTTTACGCATGGTCTCTCCTGGAACGAGCAAGTGGCAGTAAGGCTTATATACCGTGATACGGCGCCTTCATCCCCGACACGCGCTCGCGCGCCATTCGCCGGATCTTTCGCAATAGCCCTGCCGCCAATCGTCACCTGGCATGCGCGCTCGGCATGTTGGTAACTTTGTCAATAGGAAAATGGAAGCTGCCTGTGCGGGTAGAGTTTGACGACCCTTCAGGTCAAACGGACAGCCCCGACACATCAGGAGCCCGTCATGACCACCATCTCACCGATTTTATCGACCCTCTATGCGACAAGTTACACGGCGCCGGTGATCCCGGGCTGTGGACAAAGCCAGCCGTCAGACGCAGTCCTGAACACGGTGACGCGTGTGAATGCGGACGGCACGATTACCAAGATCACGGCCTTTGTGAACGGCGCGATCGACACTCAGACGACGATCGATCCGAATGCGCCGCCTTCAGTCGGCCCCAACGGTTTCGGCCTGATTGCCGGCTGTAATCCAGGCCAAGCGTCAGTACTGCTGAGTGCCCAGGCGCTGCTCTCCTTCGCGCTGATCGGATCGTGATTAAAATAAAGCTCGCAACTACTCGCCAGCGTGATGCATAAAGGGGTATTCGAGGTGCGTGAAGAGCGTTATGGTGGTGCGTGTGCGCATTTGTGAAGTTGCAGATATTGACAGTTCAATATTGCGTGAGGTTTTAGCGTATTGGACCACTAAACGTACCGAGCATCACCTTCCGGCGCGTAGCAGATTTGATCCGCTAGTCGAGGTGCCCCGGTTGGTACCTCACTTGATGCTCGTTGAATACCATAGTACTCCGCCGCGTTTCCGGTTTCGTCTGGTCGGAACACTGGTCGTAGACTGTATGGGCGAGGATCGTACCGGCACCTGGGTCGAGGGCGGCGGCCAGACCAACGATCAGATCGCGCGCCTGCTCTCCTCATCGATCGAACAGAATGGCCCGACCTACGGCCATGCCAGTTTTCAAACACCGAGCGGCCTATGGGTGAAGAGCCGCTGGGTAAACCTGCCTCTGGCGAGCGACGGCGTCGTCATCGACCGCCTGCTCGTCGCCATGGTTCAGGTGCCCTGTCAGGTGAGCCTGTCGATGTCCGTGCCGAAATCCGAGCAAGATATCTGGAGCATTCTGCTGCCACCCCTATAATCTCTTGATCGGTGATTGGGGGTCGGGATGAAGCGCAGTTGGGCCTTTTTTTCTGTCTTGGCGTTGCTTTGGGCAAGTCAGGCTCACGCGAATGATCGCGTCGTCTTCGGCACCAATTGGCTGGCCGAGGGCGAGCATGGCGGCTTCTATCAGGCGCTCGCGACCGGGATCTATGCGCGCTATGGACTGGATGTCGAAATCCGCCAGGGCGGGCCGCAACTCAACCATGCCCAATTGCTGGCGGCCGGGCGGGTTGATTTCAATCTAGGCGGCGGCTCCTTAAGCGAATTCAACTATGTCGAAAACAAATTGCCGCTCGTCGCCGTAGCGGCGATCTTTCAGCGCGATCCGATTGCGCTGATCGCCCATCCGGGCATGGGCAATGACAGCCTGGACCAGTTGCGCGGCAAGCCGATCCTGGTCGGTCAGGAGGCCTCGGTCACATGGTGGAATTATCTAAAAGCCGCGTTCGGCTACACCGACAGCCAGATCCGCCCCTATACCTTCAATCTCGGTCCCTTCCTCGCCGACAAGCATGCGGTTCAGGAAGGCTATGCGACCAGCGAGCCTTTCGCGATCGAGCGCGAGGGGATCAAGCCGGTCGTCATGCTGCTGGCCGATCGCGGCTTCAACGCCTACTCGACGATGATCGAAACGACGGCGGCGCGGATCAAGGCCAATCCCGATCTGGTGCAGCGCTTCGTCGATGCCTCGATATTGGGCTGGATCAGCTATCTGCATGATGATCCGGCGGCCGCCAATGCGCTGATCAAAAAAGCCAACCCGGAAATGACCGACGCCCTGCTCGCCTTCACCCGGGACAAGATGAACGAATACCACCTGGTCGAATCGGGCGATGCGCTCAGCCTCGGCGTCGGTGCGATGACCGAGCAGCGCTGGAGCGAGATTTTCGTCATGGCCTATGGCGCCGGGCTGTATCCGCAAAACCTCGATTGGCAAAGCGCCTACACAACGCAATTCGTGAACAAGAAACTGGGGCTGACCACGCGGTGAATGCCGCGGCCTGGAAGGCGATCCCGCCCCTGATCATCGCCGCTTTGGCCTTGTTCCTGTGGCATGCCGTCGTCGTCCTGAACGACATCCCGCCCTATATCCTGCCAAGCCCGCTCGCCGTCCTGCATTCGCTGATCGACGACCGCGCCATTCTGCTGCCGAGCCTGCTGATCACGCTGAAAATCACGGCGCTGGCGCTGCTGGCAGCATTGGTCGGCGGCGTGGCGCTCGCCATTCTGTTCGCCCAGTCGCGGCTGATCGAGATCAGCCTGTTTCCCTATGCGGTGATCCTGCAGGTGACGCCGATCGTGGCGATCGCGCCGCTGATCTTAGTCTACGTCCCCGACACGACGACGGCGCTGCTGATCTGCGCCTGGATCGTCGCCTTCTTCCCAATCCTGTCGAATACGACGCTGGGGCTGAATTCGGTCGATCGCAACCTGATCGATCTGATGAAGCTCTGCGGCGCCACGCGCTGGCAGATGCTGTGGCATCTGCGCCTGCCCGCCGCCTCGCCCTATTTCCTCGCCGGCCTGCGGATCGCAGGCGGGCTCAGCCTGATCGGCGCCGTGGTCGCCGAGTTCGCCGCCGGCGCCGGCGGCACCAGCTCGGGCCTTGCCTATCGCATCTTGGAGGCCGGATATCGCCTCAACATCCCGCGCATGTTCGCAGGCCTCGCGCTGATCTCCACCGCCGGCATCGCGATCTATGCCTCGACCAGCCTGATCTCCTATCTGGCGCTCAGGCGCTGGCATGAAAGCCAGGTGCGGCTGGGGGATTAGGGCGCGCGACCTTGCTGTAATCGAAGTCGGGAGAGGGATAGCGAAACCAAGGCGCAGACAGACGAGGAGCTGACGCGGCTTACCCTCGAAGGTATGGCTGATGTCGATGCCGGGCGCACCATCCCTCACCAGGCGGTGGTTGAGTGGGTACAGAGCCTCGAAACCGACTCTCCGCTTCCCGCCCCGCAGCCCGAACTCGAATGACCTGTGACAGCTGAACCAATTCTCCGGTGCCGGAGTTCTCTCCTTGTTAACCAACACCAAGGAGGAACCAACCCATGAGCATCAACGACCATTCGATCGCCGTCCTGAACGGATTGATTGAGACGACGCTTGATAGCTGCGAGGGCTACCACGAGGCCGCCGAGGCGGCGAAGGCGCATCATTTCAAGAGCCTGTTCGCCAGCCGCGCGCTGAAGCGCCGGCAGCTGACGCAGGATCTGCAGGCGCAGGTCCGTGTGCTGGGCGGCCAGCCGGAACATGACGGGACGATTTTGGGTGCCGCCCATCGCGTCTTCCTGAACCTCAAAAACGCCGTCGCTGGCAGCGACGAGGGCGTGATCAAGGAGGTTGAGGCCGGCGAGGATCACATCAAGGCAAAGTTCGAAGATGCGATCGAGGATGCCGAGCTGCCGACAGCGGTGAAGGCCTTCGTGCTGAACGCCTACGCGTCGGTCAAGGCCGACCACGATCAGATGCGCGACCTGAAGCGCTCGATGTCATCCTAATCCAGGAGGGTGGCGTCCCCAGAGTCCGGCCGTTTCAGCTGAAACGACCGGACTCTGGGTCAATATGTGAGGGTCTGATTCACGGTTCAAATTTGAACCGATCAGACCCTAGCTCAGCATCTCTGAATAGGGGCGCCACTCGTCTTCGCGCTGGGCCAGGCGGTCGGCGATGATGTCGAGCACGGTCGGGTTGCCGGCTATCGTGCTATGGCAGCCATCGACCTGGATGTTTTCGCGGAACGGGCCAGCCTCCTCAAGGCAGCTTTGCCAGGCGACGATGCCGTCCTGCTTGGTGTAGATCGCCGTCACCGGCACGGTCGGCGGGGCGGCCATGCCGGCCCACATGGCCTCCGCATCCGCAGAATAACGCCGGGACGCCAGGCGGAAGATCGGCTCGACATTGGTCGCGGTCGGCAGGTTGAACGGGGCGCACAAGGTGATCAACTGGCGCACCTCGCCCGGAAATTTCTTGGCGAATTCACGGGCGAAGACCCCGCCCAGACTGGCGCCGATCAGCGAGACGCGGCGTTCATGCCGGCGATGAATGCCAAGCAGCCGCACCTCCAGCCCATCCAGTGCGGGTTGAGTCGGGCCGAGATTGGCCCCCAAGCCCCAGCCATAGGCCTGATATCCTAACTGCCTCAGATACCGCCTAAGCCGCGCTGTCGATCGGTCGCTCGACAGAAAGGCCGGGATCACCAGCACGGGATGACCGTCGCCCTTCAGCGCCGGCAACGGCACCGGACGCGGACCGGGAGCGACAACGTATTTCGCGTACTTACCGCCCTCGGCCGCAAACAGGCGCCAATCAGGACGGCGAATTTGGCCGGAGCGGTCGAACAGATCATCGATATAGCCCATCGGTCCCTCGCTAGCGTTACGACCAGAAAACGATTCTATCGAGGAATTGTTACAGCACGGCTTCGGAGTGCGATCGTTTCAGGTTGAACCAACCTGAAACGTGAATCGCCCTCTACTTCATAGTTAGGGTCTGATTCACGGTTCAATCTGAACCGATCAGAGCCTAGGGCAGAAATGAGGTGCCTGTCGCGGCGTGATTGATCGGGCTGCGGCCCTTGCCAAGCCCGGGCGCCGTGCGGATCGCCTCAATAATATAGGCCTGCGCGCGGAGCGTTGCGTCATGGATGGTCATGCCCTGCGCCATGCCGCAGGCAATGGCGGCGGAGAAGGAACCGCCGGCGCCCAGCGTGGGCGGGGCCGCCAGACGCTCACAACCGAGCTCCCACTCGTCATCCTCGGTGCTCAACAGATCCTCCAGCGGATCATTGGGGTCGACCGACCCGCCCTTCAGCAGCACGGCCTTTGGTCCCAGCGTCAGCAGCATGCGCACCAGATGATGGCGCTCGGCCCGATCCTGCAAATCCATGCCCGCCAGCAACTCGGCCTCGGGAATGCTGGGGGTCAGCAGCGTCGTGATCGGCATCAGGCGGATTTTGATCTGGCGCAGACAGCCGGGTGCCACCTGGCTGTCGCCGCTTTTGGTCACCAGAACGGGATCGAGGATGATCGGGATATCGGACGCCATCTCCTCCAGCACATCGGATATGGCATTGATCATGGCGCCGTCATACATCAGGCCGAGCTTGATCACATCGGCACCGATATCGTTCAAAACCGACGCGATCTGGCTTTGCACCAAGGCGGGTTCCAGCGGTTGGATCTGTTCGATTGCCTGGGTGTTCTGCACGACGATTGCCGTCGTTGCCGTGGCGGCATAGCCGCCCAGCGCGGTGATCGTCTTGATATCAGCCTGTATGCCGCTGCAGCCGCTGCAATCAGACGCGGATACCACCAGGACACGTCCCGCCATCTGCATAACGCGGCACCTCCCTAGCCGAGTACCAATAACAGTATCGTCGATATCTCGCCTATGCGAAAGAGCGGCTAACTTCAGACTGCGGTCGCGGTAACGATCGCCTCGGCCACGTTGTCGACGACCTGGGAGACCAGGATGCTGTCTTCGCCTTCCGCCATCACACGGATCAGCGGCTCGGTGCCGGATTTGCGCACCAGCAATCGTCCGGTGCCATTCAGCCGCTTTTCGCCATCGGCGATGCAGGCGAGCACTTTCACGTCGTCGAGCGGCAATTGGCCCAGGGCGAAGCTGACATTGCGCAGGATTTGCGGCATCGGCTCGAACATGCGGGCGACTTCGCTCGCCGGCTTATCACTCTCGGCAACGCAGGCAAGGAACTGCAGGGCGGCAATCATGCCGTCGCCGGTGGTTGAGAAATCGCTGAGGATAATATGGCCGGACTGCTCGCCGCCAACATTGAAGCCGCCGCGCCGCATCTCCTCGACAACATGGCGGTCGCCAACCTTGGTGCGCGTCAGGCCCAGGCCCTGGCCGTTCAAATAACGCTCCAGCCCCAGATTGGACATGACGGTCGCGACCACGC
This sequence comes from uncultured Elstera sp., assembly GCA_903931835.1. GTDB lineage: Bacteria > Pseudomonadota > Alphaproteobacteria > Elsterales > Elsteraceae > CAIZEE01. The sequence goes on along the minus strand of CAIZEE010000135.1, from coordinate 3,087 downwards.
CGCCGCCGGTCAGCCGATCATCCTTGGCCCAGGCGGAGGCGACCAGCGCCATGATCTGATCGCCGTCGATCGCCTGGCCATGTTCATCGACAATGATGACCCGGTCGGCATCGCCATCGAGCGCGATGCCGATATCGGCGCCATGCGCCACGGTCTGGCCGGCGAGAAAATCGATCGCAGTCGCCCCGCATTTGTCGTTGATGTTGAAACCGTCGGGATGGACGCCGATCGGCACCACTTCCGCACCCAACTCCCACAAAATGGTCGGCGCCACGCGATAGGCGGCACCATTGGCGCAATCGATCGCGACCTTCAGCCCGTCGAGCCGGCGGCCGCGCGGAAAACTGCCCTTGACGAATTCGATATAGCGGCCGGGCGCATCGTCCAGGCGGCGGGCGCGGCCAAGCTGATCGGGGGACACCAGATCCGGTGGCTCATTGCCCAGCACTTCCGCCGTGATGAGCGCCTCAACCTCGTCGGACAGCTTGTAGCCATCCGGTCCGAACAGCTTGATGCCATTATCGGCATAGGGGTTGTGCGAGGCTGAAATCATGATGCCGAGATCGGCGCGCATGGAGCGTGTCAGCATCGCGATCGCGGGCGTCGGCAAGGGGCCGACCAAGATCACGTCGATGCCGACCGAGACCAATCCTGCGGTCAGGGCCGGTTCGACCATATAGCCCGAAAGCCGCGTGTCCTTGCCGATCACGGCACTATGCCGGCGATCGCCGCCATTGCGGAAATAGCGACCGGCGGCCATCGCGACCTTCAACGCCGTTGCCGCCGTCATCGGTTCGACATTGGCGCGTCCGCGAATGCCGTCGGTCCCAAATAACATCCGTCCTCAACCTTTATGCTAGGCAGCGCCGATGGCCTGCCACACCGTAATCGCCTGCTTGGTATCGGCTACATCATGAACGCGCAAGAACTGAACTCCGTGCCCGATACCCGACAGGCCGGCGGCAAGGCTGCTGCCCAATCGGCGTTCCGGCACCTGATCTGGTCGCCATTCCGCCTTCAACCCGCCCTTGCGTGACACACCCAACAGAAGCGGCAGGCCAAGCGAGTGAAACAACGCGACATGGGCCAGCGCCTCCATGTTATGCGCTGGCGTCTTGGCAAAGCCAATACCGGGATCTACGCAGATCCGCTCAGCTGCGATACCGGCATCGACGCAGGCATCCACCCGCGCCTTCAGCTCGTCGAAAATCTCAAGCGCGACATTCTCATAGGATGGTGCCGCCTGCATGGTCTTGGGCACGCCCCGCATATGCATCAGCATGACGGGGGCTGAACTCGATGCGACGACATCCAGGCTGCGCGGATCGAAGCTCAAGGCGGAGACGTCGTTGACGATCGCAGCACCGGCATTAAGCGCGTTTTCCATGACCAGCGCGTGGCGCGTGTCGATCGACACGACCAAGCCGTCCTTTGCCAGTTGGCGGACCACCGGCCCGACGCGCCGCCATTCCTCCTCCGGCTCCACCGGCTCTGCCCCCGGACGGGTCGACTCGCCACCGACATCGATGATATCGGCCCCTTCTTCGATCAAGCGATGCGCGTTGGCGACGGCGGTATCGACCGCCAGGGACTTGCCGCCATCGGAAAAACTATCGGGCGTGACGTTGAGGATGCCCATAATCCGGGGCGTCGCGAGATCGAGCCCGGCATAAAGCGGGCGTTCAGCGATGAGCGGCGCGAGCAACGCGGGATCAGCTTGATCGACCGGCACCAGCGTCGTCGGCGCATGACGATGCAGCGACGCGATATGGGTAAAGCCGATGCCGCCGCCGGCGAGAAACCGCGCTTGCCCCGCCAAAACGGCCCTGGATGCAATCGAGCCGGTCAGAAATCCGACCGGCTCGACATAAGACGACGACAAGGACCGTCTCTCCGCTGGTTAGATCAGGCGCTACCCGGCTGCGGTTCCAGCCCGCCTTCGGGCAGACCGCTGGGTGGAACCGAGGGCCGGCGTCCGCCGGTTGCTGCGGTCGGCGTCGAACGGGGCGCATCGTCATCCGGGCCCCGGACCAGAGTTTCGCCGCGCATCAGCGTCTTGATCTCGTCGCCCGACAGGGTTTCGTATTCGAGCAGACCTTTGGCGATGGCGTGCAGCTGAACCATGTTGTCGTTCAGGATCTGCTTCGCCTTGGCCTCGGCCGTATCGATGATCCGGCGGATTTCCTCGTCGATGATGCGCGCTGTCGCGTCCGAGACGTTCTTGCGCTGGGTCACCGAATGGCCGAGGAACACTTCCTCCTCATTATCGGTAAAGCGGATGCGGCCGAGCTTCTCGCTCATGCCCCATTCGGTCACCATGCGGCGGGCGAGATTGGTTGCCTGCAGGATATCGCCCGAGGCGCCGGTCGTAACGTTCTCCGCACCGTAGATGACCTCCTCCGCCACGCGGCCGCCAAAGGCCATGGCCAGACGGGCCTCGATCTCCGAGCGGCTGTAATTCAACCGGTCGCGTTCGGGCAGCGACATGGTCAGGCCGAGCGCCCGGCCGCGCGGAATGATCGTGACCTTGTGGATCGGATCATGCAGCGGCTGATGGAGAGCGACGAGGGCATGGCCAGCCTCATGATAGGCGGTCATTTCCTTTTCGGTCTCGGTCATCACCATGGAGCGGCGTTCCGCCCCCATCATGACCTTGTCCTTGGCCGCCTCAAATTCCGACATGGCGACGACGCGCTTGCCGCGACGGGCGGCCAGCAAGGCTGCCTCGTTCACCAGATTGGCGAGATCGGCGCCGGAGAAGCCCGGCGTGCCGCGCGCGATCACGCGGGCATCGACATCGGATGCCAGCGGCACTTTGCGCATATGCACCTTCAGGATCTTCTCACGCCCGCCGACATCCGGATTGGGCACGACCACCTGACGGTCGAAACGGCCCGGACGCAGCAAGGCCGGATCGAGCACGTCGGGGCGGTTGGTGGCGGCGATCAGGATGACGCCGTCATTCGCCTCAAACCCGTCCATCTCGACCAGCAACTGGTTGAGTGTCTGCTCGCGCTCGTCATTGCCACCGCCGAGGCCGGCACCGCGATGGCGGCCGACCGCGTCGATTTCGTCGATGAAGATGAT
>CAIZEE010000134.1 GCA_903931835.1 uncultured Elstera sp. | reverse complement strand
GGCCAGGCCGCCCTGCAGGCGGCTCGAGATTTCATCAACCGCGCGCTGGATCGACATGGTAACCCAGGTGTGCAGATCGATCTGCTCAACCAGCGTGCCTTCGTGATGCGAGCTGGCGCTCAAGCCACGCTCGGCAATGTAGCGGAACGGGCTGCCGACCTTCAGCTTGCCAACGCCCTCGGCTGCCGAGCTCGCATTCCAGAACACCTTGTTGGCGGCGGCGGCGCTCGACATCAGGCGGCTCTGCTCAACCAGCTTGGTGATCAGAATGTACCAGGTGCCCATCGACATCACGACCAGTGACACCAGCGTAAAGCGAGCGACGAAGTCACCCTGGCTCCACAGCGACTCAAGACCATAGGGATTGTCGACTTCCTGCATGGCGGTCGGTGCGGCGGCCGGCGCGGCAGCCGGGGCTGCGTCCTGCGCCCAAGCAACAGCCACCGGGGCCAACATAATGACCAGGGCAAACAGACCGGGGAGCATTGATCGAAGCATTTTCAACATCTTAAGGTGTCTCCATATCTACTGAATTCGAGGGTAAGCAGCGGTCAAAAATTAATCTTCCAACCGCCATGTGTATTTCAGCTGCTGCCAAGTCTGAACCGGTTTGCCATCATCCGTTGCTGGCTTGAAGTGACAGTAGGAACTGAGCCCACTTCGGGCTGCTTCGTCAAGCCGGGCATGGCCGCTCGACTGAACCACCTTGCTGTCCTTGACCGCGCCGTCATCGCCGATCAGGAACTCAAGAACGACCGTGCCCTCTTCGGAATTGCGCTTGGAAAGCGACGGATAATCGGGCTTGCGCGGGCAATATTTATTAGGATCGGTGCCGGCGGGCACATGCACCGGAGGTGCGACTACGGCAACCTGCGCCGGCGCAGGCGGCGGCTTGGGTGCAACCACCTCATGCTGAACCGCAGTGATCGCATTGGTATTTTGCGTCTGCTGGATGCTGATCTCTGGCGGCGGGATATAGGGTGGCGGTGGGGCGACAAGCTTTGGCGGCGGCGGCGGCGGAGCATCGTCGGGAAGGGTCTTATCCTCCTCGATCATCTTCGTCGTGAGCGGCGCCTTGATGACCTCGACCATCTGATGCGCCAATCCGGACATCAGCGCATAGACAATGAGCACATGCAGCGCAATGACGAAGGCAAAGCCCGCAGCGCCATTTACAGGATTTCTTTGCTTTGCGAAGTCCAACCATTCTCTCCTTAAAGACCAGTCCTCCTATGGAAGACCGACCTCAAAACCCAGTTTCGGACCCTTACGGGCAACACACCGCAACGCAACAAAGCGGCCTGGGCGCAGCTAGCAAGTACCGGGCCACGCATCAAACCCTAGAGAACAACGGTACGCTACCGAAAAACGCACAAGTTTTCATCAAAACCGGTAGCGGCGAATCAGCGCGTCGTCATTTTTTGGCGCGTCGGCGTGCTAATCCTTTGATCATACTGACTATCTGGGGCGCAGGAAAATTTCCTGATAGGCACATCGATTAACTCTCCGGCGCTTGTGATTGCGCGGAGTTGCCGCATCCCAGCGTACCATCGTACTCAGCAGCGCGCCGCTGCGCTGCAACAAATTATCCGCAATAGCGACCACAGCCAGGTTCGGAACTGCATCAGGAACGATCGCCAGCAGAGCATCCAACGCCTGTTCTTCAGCCCCTGGCCCAAGCCGTGCGGCACAGATCGCAAATCCGATCGCGGTCGAGCGGGAAACCCCGGCATGGCAATGAATGAGCAACTTTGCCTCGGCATGCCGGGCCGCGAAGTCGAGCGCCTGCTGCACCATCGCGGCGGTTGGCATCACCATATGCCGATGCGGTTCCGTCCCTTCCAACGGCTGATCGAGGTCGACAAAACGGAGTTCGAGATGATCGATACCGGTATCTTGCCCGGGCACCAGCGTCTCCGCCCAGGGATCGGCGATCGAGATGATGCCGGCGAACCCTTGGGCATGGATCCGTTTCGCCTCGATAAGATCAGTGATCTGGATGAGCAACGCGTTTCCCGCATAAGGGCCTGCGTGCGAAAGACATTAAACAGCTTGATCCGGCTTGCACATGCTCTAGTTATAGGGTACCAAATCGGTCCGCTTTAGGGGCGGACCTTCAATCTGGATGATGCGACCTTGATCCTGCTCAGCAAAATGGCCGATTACGGCGTGATTGTGATGGTGCGTCTGGCATCGTCGCCGGATCGCCAGATCAACGCCGTTACCCTGGCAGACGACACGCATCTGTCGGAGGCGACGGTCGCCAAGGTCTTAAAGAGTCTGACGCGGTCAGGGCTGGTTGCCAGCACGCGCGGGCCGACCGGCGGCTATCATCTGGCGCGCACCGCCTCCGCGATCACGGTGGCCGAGATCGTCGCTGCCATCGACGGGCCGTTCGGTGTTACCGAGTGCACGTCCAACGAGGATGCCTGCGACCGGGTTGCCTTTTGTACGACCAAGCCTGCCTGGAACCGCATCAATACCGCTATTAACGCGGCGCTATCGAGCGTGTCGCTGGCCGAGATGACGCCAGCGCGGGATCGCTTCATGGCAGCACCCCTCCCCCATGAAACAAGCACCTTAGAGAGTTTCAGCGTATGACCGCGACTGCTCCCACGATAGAGACGATCGACACGCTGGCGACCCAGCCCTATCGCTACGGCTTCGTCACCGATATCGAGACGGACACGGCGCCGCCGGGTTTGAGCGAAGACACGGTGCGCTTCATTTCGGCCAAGAAGAATGAGCCGGCCTGGCTGCTCGAGTGGCGCCTGAAGGCATTCGCCGCCTGGCAGCAGATGGAAGCACCCGACTGGGCCAACCTCAAAATCGCGCCGATCGATTATCAGGCGGCGAGCTATTATTCCGCCCCGCGCAATATGCCGAAATACGAATCGCTCGATCAGGTCGATCCCGAACTGCTCAAAACCTATGAGAAGCTCGGCATTCCGCTGAAGGAGCAGGAAGTGCTGGCCGGCGTGAAGATGTCGGGCATCGCGGTCGACGCCGTGTTCGACTCCGTCTCCGTCGCGACGACCTTCAAGGGCGAGCTTGCCAAGCTTGGCATCATCTTCTGTTCGTTCGGCGAGGCGGTCCAGGAGCATCCCGAGCTAGTGCGGAAGTATCTGGGTTCGGTCGTGCCGCAGGGCGACAACTACTTTGCGGCGCTGAACTCGGCTGTCTTCAGCGACGGGTCCTTCGCCTATATCCCGCAAGGTGTGCGCTGCCCGATGGAGCTCAGCACCTATTTCCGTATCAACGCATCCAATTCCGG
>CAIZEE010000133.1 GCA_903931835.1 uncultured Elstera sp. | reverse complement strand
GCGGCATGCAGCACGAAGCCGGCGCGATTGATCGCGTATTTGCCCTCGACAACCCGGCCCGAATGGTCTGCCAGGATCAGGTTCGACATCTTCACTTGAGAGAAATGAACGCACATCGGGTTGGTCCAGTACAACTCGGGATGTTCCGGGTCGCGCACGGTCAGATGGCCGGCAAACCCGTAATCGAAGCCGTGCATGGCAAAGGCGCGGCAGGCGGCGACCAGATGCTGCTTCCTGTACTCGCGTTCCTCGGCAAAGGAGCTGAAGGTCGGGATCTCCGGGAAGATCAACCCTTCCTGCTCGGGCTGATAGATGGAGATGCGCTTGCTTTCAAATGAATCGGGCATCTGCTTGGCCTTTCGGTGTTTGGGACGATAGACGTTTCCTGAGCGTTTTATGGGTCTGACGGCCTCGATTGACAAACGGTGTTTTTTCACAGTTTGATGAATTAGATTCATGTGAAGGGCGATGCGCAAACTCCCCAGCTTCTTTGCACTTCGGGCTTTCGAGGCGGCGGCCAGGCTGAACAGCTTCACGCTGGCCGGCCGCGAACTGCATCTGACGCCGTCGGCGATCAGCCATCAGGTGCGGGCACTGGAGGAGTATTTCGGCAAGCCCTTGTTTGGGCGCCGCAACCGGCGGATCGATCTGACGCCGGATGGGACCAGGCTGCTCAGCGGCCTGACCGGCGCCTTCGACGCGATCGAGGCGATCTGCGCAGAGCTGGGGCCGAGCCCCCGCCGCAATTCGCTGGTCGTTCATTGCGCACCAAGCTTTGCCGCCAAATGGCTCGGGCCGCGCCTGCCCGACTTCATGCGCCGTCATCCCGAGATCAGCCTGCAATTGCTGTCCGGTGCGGGGCCGATCGATCTTACCCGGCGGGACGAACTCGATATCGCGATCATCTATGGCAGCGTCACGGCCAGTGCCGGGACGATCATCGAACCACTGGGCGATGAAGATGTCACTGCCCTCTGCCGCCCCGATCTTGCGGCCGCCGATCCCTCACACCTCACGCTGATCGAATCCTCGGTCAGCCCGGTGCGCTGGTCCGACTGGTTTCAGCTGAACGGGCTCGCCCTGCCGGCGCAGCAGGCGCGCCCCTCTTTCGACCGCGGAGCACTCGCCATTTCCGCCGCCTGCCAGGGTCTCGGCGTCGCGCTGGAAAGCCGGCGCTTTGCGCTCGATGAGTTGGCGCGCGGGGAGTTGGTAGAGCTCGGACAGGGCCGGCTAAAGGCGATCCGTCGGCCGATGCATTTTCTCTGCTATCGCGATGGGCATAAGAGTGCGGGGCCGATTGCCGCGTTTCGGAACTGGCTGCTGGAATGCGTGACGAAGGCTTGAGCGACGAGTGGAATTGGCCGGATTAACAGGGCTCTCCTCTCGGCCCGAAAGGCTTCCTATGCGAACGGGCAGTGGTTTGGCAGGTTGGAATCGCTGGTAGGCACTTGTCAGCCGCCGACATTCTGCATCAGCAACGCCCGCATCCGCTCCAAATCCATTGGCCCTTGCGGCGCACGCGGCGGCACATAGCCAAGCTCCGCCATCAGATCGCCGGCAATCGTGAGATAGACGTCGTTCAGGCGCGCGTCGAACCAGTTTTGCCAGTCGCCTGGCACGCCCTTGCGCAGGAAGGATTGCCGATCCTCTTGACCGGCGGCCCTGCCCGAGAGCGCCTCGAACGCCGTCGCAGCGACACAATCGGCGCGGATCGCAGCGTCTGAGGGGACGCCGAGAAAGGCGAACAGCCCCTCCAGCACCCTGTCCGGATCGGCGTGCAGCGCCTCATAGCGGAGTTCGAGATAACGCTCGGGATGCGCCCGGCCCCACGCCCGCCCCATGCGAACCAGCGTGTTCCAGCTTTTGGCGGCAAGCGGCATGTAGCGGGGAAAATCGATGCCGGTCAGATCGGTGCCGGGCGGGGCGTTGCGCAGGAGATGGTGCCAGGACGACACGGCGACGTCGCGGCCATCGCGGATGACATGGATGATCCGGGCGTCGGGCACCACGCTCAAGAGCAGATCAAGCTGCTCAACAATCTCCGGCGTCTTCTCGCCGATCGCGCGGAACTCAGGCTTGGTCGCGGCCTTCGCCATCATGCGGCTGAGCAGCGTGTCGAAGAAAACCCGCCGGTCTTCGGCGTCGATCTCTGGAAAAGGCGGGAAGCCGTCGATCCCGGCGAAGATGCGCTCATTGCGCTCGCGCTGCATCCGGTTGTGGTCGTCGAACAAGGGTGCGATGCGCGCCAGCAGCGGCACCAGATGGCTTTCGCCGACACAGGAGATCGCCGGATGCCGGTTGAGCAGCAATTGTACCCAGGTGGTGCCGGATTTGGGCGAGCCGCAGATGAAAAAGCGCGTCGCCGAGGCGTTATGTTGTGTCACTGGACCCTAAAAATCGGATAGCGGATCGGTCTTGGGCGGCTCCGGTTCGTCGGTCGTCTCCTGGGCCGACAGCAGCAGCGACGACATCCCGCTATTAAAGGGGTCGAACAATCCTTTGCCGCCGACCCGGTTGGCCGCCTCGCCCGGAGCACCAACGCCAGCGGCCGTGGCGGCAGCAGCGGCGAGGGGCACCCCTGGACGGGCCAGCGAACCGCCGCTTTTGCCGTCTCCGGCATGGCCTTTTGACTTGCCGTCGGTCGCCGTACCGGCCTTATCCTCTTCTTCTTCCTTCTGCATCATGATCGCATGATAAGCCTCGGACGCCTCCGGAATCGGCTCCTGTTTCGGCTTCTGCATAACCGCTGCCAGCGACATGACGATCGGGTTCACGCCAGCCATGATTGCGTCACTCCCTGCTTTGAGGTCAGAACAACCGCACCTGCTACGCGCATCAAGTCTTGATTACCGCGACGCAAAACCCGGCTTGTCAAGTCAAGCGAGGCTATAAGCGGTCATAGACATCAACGTAATTGGCCGATTTCCCGCCCGTAAAAAGGATGGTCCCACGGCAGGTCAGCCGTCTGGCATCGGTCGACATGGAACAATCCTGCGTGTCGGTGTCGCCGCTCGTGCTGCGGAACGTCACCTTCATGGCGCCGGTGGTGACCGAGAAAACCGCCGTCGTGCCATCCTGCCCGCCTTGCAGCGGTCGCGGCAGCGCATTGGCCGGGCCGTTAAAGCTGATGATGTGCTTGGCGCCCTTGTCATCCGTCTCCGTCACCGTCCATTGCACCAATTTGTCCGTGGCGCTGGCGATGTCGAGCAGCACATCCTTTGGCGGCGGGCCATCCTCCATGCTCGACGAAAGCTTCGGATTCCAATGCCATTTGCCGACTAGGCCCGGCGTCTCCGCCATACCCGTATTGGCGACGAAAACCGCTGCGACAGCGATCAGCAATGCAAGCTGAAAACGGTGTTTCATGTCCAAGCCTCGTATCAAATAATATTTATAATACGAGCAGAACCCCGGTTTCATCCGCCGGTTCCGGTATCCAGAACGCGGGCCGGCTCTGTGATTATCTGGTCGAACAGGTCAAGCGCTTGCTTGGCATGCAGGAAATGCAGCCCGCGGCCGCCGGCATTGTTCCAGCGGGCGATATTATCCGACCAGTCATCGATCAGGATATCGCCCGGTGCGCGCATGAAGGATTGCTTGTCATCGCTGCGGCAGGTGATGACCTCAACCTCCGGCCCCCAATGCTTCGCAACCCAGCGCCGTTTGCCCGCAGCGGCGACGTCATAGCCGTCACGCGGACAGCCGGTCAGCACGGTCACATTGTAATTGCTAACGCGGTTCCACAGATCGTGCGCGCCGGACATCAAAGGCAATTCTTCCCAATAATTCTGCGTCTGGCCGATCATCACCCAGATCTGGGTGCGATCATGCTCAAGATCCTGCGGATAGACCCCGTGATGGGCAAAGAATCCATTATTGAAATCGGCCATAACGCCGTCGAGATCGAGGAAGATAGTCGGATGAACCATGAGTACCAACCGCCAATAGGGTCGCCGTTACCTTGATCTCACCAACTATAGCTTAACTTTCAATAAAAACGAACCTTGGGGACCGCCCCGGAATCAGTCTTTACGGCGCAGCCGTGAGACGCCGTAACGCGTCGCCCGCTTACCCATTTCGGCGAGACGCGTCACCAGTTTCCAGGCCCATAGGCTCTTCAGATAGGCAAGCCAGCGCATGACGAAATTATAGCCCAGCGCAAACAGGCGGATGGTCATCAGCTTGGGCTTGCCGATCACGAAAAGCCGCTCAACCAGCACCAATTTGATGAACTCCGCCAGCACCAGCAACGCGATGCCGCGCACCGCGTGACTGGTCGCGATCAGGTAGAAGCCGATCGGCTTTGCCGGCTCCAATATCGCGAGCGGCACCAGCACGACGAAGAGCGTCGTGTAGGGCCCCTGGCGCCTGAGCCAACTCGCAACTTCGGCGAAAATCGGATGCTGCTCGACATAGCGGATCAGCGGCCGTGTCAACGGCAGGAAAACCGCGTCGATCAGGAAATAGAGAACCGCGATGACAAGAGCGATCGGCGTCGCGATCAGCCGCGCCATCCGGCGCCACGCATCCGATCTGGTCTCGGGTGTCGGATCAGTGCTCAAGGAAGTTCAACAATTCGGCGATGGTTTCATCGGGCGCTTCTTCCGGCACGAAATGGCCGCACTGCAAGGGCCGTCCGCGTACATCAACGCCCTTCTCGCGCCAGCATTCCAGCACATCGAACAGGCGATGGACGCGGCCAAGCGCGCCCCATAGGGCCAGCAGCGGGCGTTGGATACGCGCGTGCCGGTCGGCAATGTCATGCTCCAGATCGATCGAGGCGCCAGCGCGATAATCCTCACAACTCGCCCGGATCACCGCTGGATCGCGGAAATAGTCGAGATAGTGCTGAACGATCGGCTCTGGAATAGCGCCCTCGATCTTGGCCCAGGAGTTCAGCGTCCAGCGCAGAAAATATTCGGGATCAAGGCCGATCAGATGTTCCGGCAGATCGGATGGCTGGGCCAGGAAGAACCAGTGATAATAGGACCGCGCCAAATGCTGGTCGGCACGTTCGAAGATGGTCAGAGTCGGTACGATGTCGAGCACCACAAGGCGCTGCACGGCATCCGCGTGGTCCAGCGCCATCCGGTGCGCCACCCGGCCACCGCGATCATGGCCGACCACCTGAAACTGCCTGAAACCGAGCGAGGCCATGACCTCGACCTGGTCTTGAGCCATCGCGCGCTTGGAATATCCGAAATGATCGTCCCCGCCCGGCGGTTTCGACGAGCCGCCATAGCCGCGCAGATCGGTCGCGACCACGGTAAAATGGCTTGTCAGCGCCTCCACCACGCGATGCCAGATCATATGTGTCTGCGGATAGCCATGCAGCAGCAGTAAGGGCGGGCCGTTGCCGGCAACCCGCGTGCGGATAGTGGCGTTAGTGGTCTCGATAAGAGTGTCGCTGAACGCCGCAAACAATCCG
>CAIZEE010000132.1 GCA_903931835.1 uncultured Elstera sp. | reverse complement strand
CACCGGCCCGATTCGATGGTTCGCCCTGGCAAAGTTTCAGCGCTCTGACCAAGGCCACCGCCATACCGTCGCACAGCGATTGGACCATTAATTGCTGAGCAAAAACTGGATGCTGCATCTCCTCATGCAATTTCCAGAGAAACCATTCGACCTCGGGGCTGTTCAGATGCAGCGCCGCTGCCAGCGTATGGTCGCCCCACATGGGCTGGCCTTCAAGAATTTTCTCGAAAAACTGCGGATTGAAGCGGCATTGCAGCGATCGCTGACGACCACTGTCCGATCCGCTGCGCACCCGCCTCTCGGCCGGAACGAACATGACGCGACCGATTTTTTCGCAAAATGGGCGGTCGACATCAAGGTATGTGGCTTGTGCCACACCGGGCCGAGCCCCAAGGGACATATGTAAGAAATGGGTGCTGGACGTCCAGACGTCCTCGGTCGGCCGCGCCCAGTTATATTGTATGCATTGCAGATCGCCGAAGGCAAAGCTGATTTGCGATTCTACTATATAGCTTTCCAATGCGCTGACATGCGTCGCGGCATTAGCGCCCAGAACACCCGTGGTGAACATATTTTTCGCTCCCGCCGGATGTTTAGCGCAAATCCCATATCGCGATGGGGGTTGCATCACCCGCCTTGCCGGGAACATTGCCCCGATCGGCCATCTCTGCAATTGCAAATCGGCACCGCAAAATTAAAATGCTGCTCAAGCATAGCAAAGTGAGGGTCAACCGCTCGTAGCGCGTAAACTTTGGACAGCGCCTTCCCTGCGCCGAGTTTACACGGTCATAGCAAGACGCGGCGTCCAGACCAGCGGCAGGCAGGCGATCGTCGCGGCGGCCCCGACCTTGACCTCTATCGCCGCGTCGGGTGCAATCGTGAATTCGGGAATCCGGCGCAACCATTCCTCCAGGAACACGCGAATTTCGGCGCGTGCCAGCATCGAGCCGATGCAAAAATGCGGACCCGCGCCAAAGGTCGCGTGGCCGGTTCTCGGTCGTTCGAAATCAACTGCAAGCCAATCCTGCCCGTCTTCCGGAAAATTGCAAAGCGCCGTCGGAATGACGACGAGTTCGCCCGCCTTCATCGTCACGCCGTCAATCTGCGCATCTTGCCTGAGCTCGCGCGTCAGGTTGACCATCGCCATGCGTCGCAGGAATTCCTCGACTGCATTCACCATGAGTTCGGGCCGTTCACGCAATTGGGCGCGATGGGCCGGGTTGCCGGCAAGAAAGCACGCAATGAAGGACAGCATACCGGCCACGGTGTCGAGTCCGGCCAGCATAAGCACCGTGGTCACGCCGGTCAGTTCAGCATCGCTGAGCAATTGTCCGTTGATCCGGGCGGTGACCAAATGGGATAGCATATCGCCGCGCGGCTGTGCGCGTCGCTGGTCCAGTTGGACCGCCATATAGGCGGCAAGCTCCGCAAAGCCGGTCATACGACTTGCGGGCGCATCTGGCCGGACGATCCGATCGACAATCCCCATGATCTGCGGTCGATCCTGTACCGGTAGATCCAGCATTCCCATGAACACGGCGATGGGCATCTGCTGGGCGAAGTCTGCGATGAATTCGCATCGGCCCTGCGGCTCCACCACGTCGATCAGCTCTATTGCAAACCGTCTCGCGCCCAATTCCAGGCTACGCACTGCTGCCGGAGTCATGGCAGGCGCAATCAGACGGCGATAATGGACGTGGTGGGGCGGATCGACCATCAGCGGCATCATTGGTGGCTGCGGATTGGCCTCCTTGGGCACGCGCATGGCGCAGCTGGAATACACTGCCGGGTGTTCGAGAATATAAATGATGTCGGCGCTGGCGAGCGCGATCCAGTGCCCGCCGTTACGCGGCGTCCAGAACGTCTTCGGCAAGCCGGAATCGCGCAGGCGCACCATTGCACCTGCAAAATCCCCATCCGGCGCATCTACTCGGAAGACATCGTAATCGACGATCCGCTCGAGTGGGACGTGGTCCGGAACGTCCTTGCGCGTCGGGTAGAGCATGATTTTCATACCTCAGTTTGCAGAGTGGCCCGGATGCCTGGGCCGCATCCGGGGCGAAGCGGGCGAGGTCACGGCGATTGGCTTTCCAGAGCCGTCCGTAGCACGGCCATGCTGGGCTCGCGCCT
>CAIZEE010000131.1 GCA_903931835.1 uncultured Elstera sp. | reverse complement strand
CGCCGCTGCTGGCCGAACTCGAAGACGCCCCGCCGCTGATCACGCTGCAGGGCGACCCGGCCTTGGCCGCTCGGCCCTGCGTCGCCATGGTCGGCGCGCGCAATGCCTCGGCCAACGGGATGCGCTTTGCCGAGCATTTGGCGCGCGATCTCGCCGCAGCCGGCTGGGTCGTCGTCTCTGGCCTTGCGCGCGGCATCGATGCGGCTTGCCATAACGGCGCCCTACAAGGCGGCACAATCGCCGCTATCGCCGGCGGTATCAATGTCGTCTACCCGCCCGAACACGACAAGCTGCAGGCCGAGATCGCGCGGCGCGGCGCGTTGATCACCGAGGCGCCGTTTGGCATGCAGCCGGTCGCACGCCATTTCCCGCGCCGCAATCGCCTGATCTCTGGCCTGTCATCCGGCGTCATCGTGGTTGAGGCAGCCTTGCGGTCGGGCTCGCTGATCACCGCGCGGTTCGCCGGCGAGCATGGACGGGATGTATTCGCCGTTCCGGGATCGCCGCTCGACCCACGCTGTCGTGGCACCAATGGATTATTGCGCGACGGCGCCTATCTAGTGGAGGAAGCGGGCGATGTTCTGTCAATCTTGAAACCCCTTCGCGGCGGTCTCAGCGAGCCCGACGGTGATGCCTATGGTGGCCCGTTACCGTCCGATCTGGCGGAATCCGAGCTGGCAAGGGGCCACAAGATCGTGCTGGAGCTGCTCGACCCGCATCCAGTAGAGATTGACGAAGTGCTGCGACGATGCCAATTGTCTCGCGCAATCGTGCTGACGGTTCTGTTGGAGCTTGAATTGGCAGGACGATTGGAACGACATCCAGGCAATCGGGTTTCGCTGCTGATCTCGTAGACGGGAATGTAACAGGCATGAATGTTGTTGTGGTCGAGTCGCCGGCCAAGGCGAAAACGATCAACAAATATCTCGGACCAGATTATACGGTCATCGCCAGTTACGGTCATGTCCGCGATCTGCCGGCGAAGGACGGATCGGTCAAGCCCGATCAGGATTTCGCGATGGATTGGGAGCTCGACGGTCGGGCAACCCAGCGCGTCGCCGAGATCGCCCGCGCCGTCAAGGGCGCCGACAAGCTCTTCCTCGCAACCGACCCGGATCGTGAGGGCGAGGCAATTTCCTGGCATGTGCTGCAGACGCTGCAGGACAAAAAGCTTCTGAAAAACGTCGATGTTTCCCGCGTGGTCTTCAACGAAGTGACCAAGGCCGCGGTGTTGGAAGCCTTCGCCCATCCCCGCGCAATCAATCAGGAACTGGTCGACGCGTATCTCGCGCGCCGCGCCCTTGACTATCTCGTGGGCTTCACTCTGTCGCCGGTGCTATGGCGCAAGCTGCCGGGCAGCCGTTCTGCCGGCCGCGTGCAGTCGGTCGCCTTGCGGCTGGTCTGCGAACGAGAAGCCGAGATCGAAGCCTTCAAGAAGGACGAGTTCTGGACCGTTCAGACCGGTTTCACGACGCCCGCTCAAGCAAAATTCACCGCCCGCCTGACCCATTTGAATGGCGTGAAGCTCGACAAACTGGCTTTACCGAACGAGACTGAGGCCAAACGCGCCGTCGCCGCCATTGCCGAACGCGATTTCACCGTCGCCTCGGTCGAACGCAAGCAGGCCAAGCGCAACCCCTACCCGCCCTTCACAACCTCGACGCTGCAGCAGGAGGCCTCGCGCAAGCTTGGCTTCGGCGCCTCGCGCACGATGAAGGTCGCACAGCGGCTTTATGAAGGTGTCGATATCGGCGGCGAGACCGTCGGCCTCATCACCTATATGCGAACCGACGGCGTGCAGCTGTCCAACGAGGCAGTGTTCCAGGCGCGCGGCGTCATCGAACGCGAATACGGCCCTAACTACCTGCCGTCCTCCCCGCGCATGTACAAGACCAAGCAGAAGAATGCACAGGAAGCCCATGAGGCCGTGCGTCCGACTGATCTCTCCCGCCGACCGGAAGCCGTCTCGCGCTATCTCGATAAGGATCAGCTGCGGCTTTATGATTTGATTTGGAAGCGCACGCTTGCCTCGCAGATGGCAAGTGCGGTGCTCGATCAGGTCGCGGTCGATATCGCATCGCCAGATAATCAGGTGATCCAGCGCGCCAATGGTTCGGTCATTCTGTTCGACGGTTTCCTGAAGCTCTATCAGGAAGGCCGCGACGACAGCCAAGACGACGATGAAAGCCGCTTGCTGCCGCCGATGAATGAGGGCGACAAGCTGGGCCGTGGCGAGATTCTGCCCGAACAACATTTCACCCAGCCCCCGCCGCGCTTTACCGAGGCGAGCCTGGTCAAGCAGTTGGAAGAGCTCGGCATCGGCCGGCCGTCAACCTACGCCTCGATCCTGGAAGTGCTGCAGGAGCGCAATTACGTACGGCTGGAGCAGCGACGTTTTGTGCCGGAAGATCGCGGCCGTCTGGTCACGGCGTTCCTGTCTGAGTTCTTCGAGCGCTATGTCGAATACGGCTTCACCGCCGATCTGGAAGCGCAGCTTGACGAGGTTTCCGGCGGCAGGATGGATTGGCGCACGGTTCTGCGCCAGTTCTGGGGTCCGTTCATCGCTGCGGTCGACGACACCAAGGATCTGAAGATCAGCCAGGTTATCGACGCTCTCGACGCGGCGTTGGGCCAGCATTTCTTCCCGAATGACGGCAGTGGCAAGGACCCGCGCCTGTGTCCGACCTGTCATGAGGGCAAATTGGGGCTGAGACTTGGCCGCAATGGCGGCTTCATCGGCTGTTCCAAATATCCCGAATGCCGCTACACAAGACCGCTGGCGATGGAAGTCGAAGGCGAAGCCGGCACCTCCGCCGAGCTTGCCCAGCCTAAGGAATTGGGGGCCGATCCGGCGACGGGACAGAAGATCACGCTGCGCAAGGGTCCCTACGGCGTCTATGTCCAGCTCGGCGAAGGCGACGACAAGACCAAACCCAAGCGCGCCTCCCTGCCGCCTGGCGCCAATGCAGCGCAGGTGACGCTGGAATACGCGATCGGTGTGCTGTCTCTGCCGCGCGAGATCGGCGTGCATCCGGAAAGCGGCGAGAAGATTCTGGCCGGCATCGGCAAGTTCGGCCCTTATATCAAGCTGGGGCCCACCTATAAATCGCTGCCGCGCGACGAGGATGTGCTGACCATCGGGATCAACCGCGCCGTCTCGCTGCTGGCCGAGGTGAAGCCGAAGGCAGCACCGTTGCGCATCCTTGGACCGCATCCGGAAGATCAGGGCGAGATTTCGCTATTCGCCGGGCGCTATGGCCCTTACCTCGCCTATCGCAATCTGCGCGTGACCCTGCCCAAGGGCGTCGACGCCGACGCACTGACGCTGGAACAGGCGACCGCCCTGCTCGCGACCAAGCTCGCCGCCGCCAAACCGCCCGCCAAGGGTAAGGGCAAGGCCCGCAAGCCCGCCAAATTGGCGGCCGCCAAACCCAAGGCAGCCACGAAAACCGTCAAGGCAAAGGCGGCGGCCAAGCCAAAACTGGTTGCCGACAGCGAAAGCGAGCCTGCGGCACCCAGGCGTCGGCGCAGTTCCTAGTGGCCGATAAGCAGAAGCCCAAGCCGAAACCTCGGCCGCTGCCAACCAAAGAACAGATCCTCGACTATCTGGCGGACCAGCCGCCCGGTCTCGGTAAGCGTGAAATTGCGCGCGCCTTCAAGGTCACCGGCGATAATCGCTTTATTCTGAAGGCGATGCTGAAAGAGCTGGAGGACGAAGGCAAGATCGACAAATCGCGTCGGCGCGAAGGTCCGCCGCAGACCCGACCGACGGCGCTTCCCGAAATGATCGTGCTGGAAATTACTGCGATCACCGATGACGGCGACTATCACGCCCGCCCGGTCGCCTGGAACAAGCCGGAACCGGCACCGCTGATCGCGGTCGGCAAATCACCGCCGGGTCAGTCCGCCCCCGATCTCGGCGACCGCATCCTGGCACGGCTGACGCGCACCGGCCGAGGCACTTTCAGCGGCGCGCTCATCCGCGTGCTGCCGCATCTGCCAACGCGCGTGACCGGCGTGTTCGAAAAAGCCGCCGAGGGTGGCCGGATCAACCCGACCGACCGGCGCGACAAGGGTGATTATCTGGTCCATCGCGCCGATATGAATGGCGCTGAACCGGGCGAGATCGTGGTTGGCGAATTGCTGCCCGGACGCGGCTTCGGACCGTCTCACGCGCGTATCGTCGACCGTTTGGGCAAGCTCGGCGATGCCGGCTCGATCAGCCTGATCGCGATCAACACGCATGACATTCCGACAGAGTTTCCAAAGGCTGCGCTAGAGCAGGCAAAGGCGGCCAAGCCTGTTGCGCTCGGCGATCGCACCGATTTACGCGGGCAAAATCTCATTACCATAGACGGTGCCGATGCGCGCGATTTCGATGATGCGGTCTTCGCCGAACCGGATACCGACCCTGGCAACAAAGGCGGCTTTCATCTGATCGTCGCCATCGCCGATGTCGCCCATTATGTCACGGCTCACGATGCGCTCGACAAAAGCGCCTATGACCGCGTCAACTCGGTCTATTTCCCCGATCGCTTCGTGCCCATGCTGCCCGAAGAGTTGTCGAACGATCTGTGCTCGCTCCGGCCGCATGAAGACCGCGCCTGTATGGCCGTGCATATCTGGATCGATGCGCACGGGCACAAACTGAGCCATCGTTTTGTGCGCGGGCTGATGCGGTCGGCGGCGCGCTTAACCTATGAACAGGCGCAGGCTGCGATCGATGGACAGGCCGATGAGACAACCGGCCCGCTGATCGAGACGGTCCTGCAGCCACTCTACGGCGCCTTTGCTGCATTGCTAAAGGCGCGGGTGAAACGCGGCACACTGGACCTCGATCTGCCAGAGCGTCAGGTGAAAATCGATCCCGACAGCGGTGCGGTGATTGCGATCGTGCCAAGGCCGCGCCTGGACAGCCATCGCCTGATCGAGGAATTCATGGTGCTGGCCAATGTCTGCGCGGCAGAAAGCCTGGAGGCCGCACACACCGCCTGCATGTACCGAATCCATGACCAGCCAAGTGACGAAAAGCTGTCCTCCTTGCGCGAATTCTTGAGCAGCCTGGAACTGAGCCTGCCTAAAGGCCAAGTTATAAAACCGCAGCAATTCATGCAGGTCTTGGACAAGGCAAGGGATACGCCTTATTCCCGGCTGATTAGCGAAGTGGTTTTGCGGTCCCAGGCACAGGCCGCCTACAGCCCGGATAATATCGGCCATTTCGGGCTCGCTTTGCTGCGCTACGCCCATTTCACCTCGCCGATCCGCCGCTATGCCGATCTGCTCGTCCATCGCGGCCTGATCTCCGCACTCAAGCTCGGGCCGGATGGATTGCCGCCCGACCAGGCGGCGAAGTTCGATGCGATCGGCGTGCATATTTCGGCGACTGAGCGCCGGGCCGCGCAGGCCGAGCGCGATTCGGTGGAGCGCTACACCGCGTCCTTCCTGGCCGGTCAAGTCGGTGCCCAATTCGCCGCTCGCATCAATGGGGTGACGCGCTTCGGCCTGTTCGTGACCTTGTCCGAAACCGGCGCCGATGGCCTGATCCCGATGCGGGCGCTACCACAGGACTATTATGTCGTGGATGAAAAACTGCGTCGGCTGGTCGGCGAACGCCATGGACGGATCTACGGCCTGGGCGATGCTGTTGAGGTGGTGCTGGGCGAAGTCGATATTGCGACCGGCAGTCTGGTTTTGAGCTTGGCCGGAGACGATGCGGCTCGCCAGCCGGGTCGGACGGAGAGCGCACGGCCTGGGCGCGGCCGCGGTCCGCAGCGCGGTCGAACAAAATTTCCACGTAAGGCATCCCGCTAAAGAAAAATCGGCGTATGATGCGGCGTAACCTCTTGCGTCATTTGAAGCCACTCCTAGCTAGTCTTGTTATGCATCGTCGTTTTGCTTTGCCCAATCGCACCGTTACACTGCTCATACTCCTAATGAGCCTGGGCGGTTGTGCCGCACCGATGTCGCTCGAATACACTGCCTTCCCACCCCGGAAATTCTCGCTCGACGAAGCGCGGCGGCTGTTCGCAGTCGGCTATGTCGATATCGACAAGATCTATGTCGAGCCGGTTAGTATCGGGCGGCTCGCCGTGGACGGGCTAAATGGGCTTGGAACGCTTGATCCCGAGGCCACTGTGGTGCGTGATGATACGGGTCTGCACGCCCACTATCAGGGACGCGATCTGCTGACCGTTGCTCTTCCGGCGGACGATGATGCAGAAGGCTGGGGAGCTGCCACAGCCGATCTGATGGCCACCGAACGTACCGCATCACCGATCCTGAAGGCCCTCGACCCGGCGGACCTGTACGAGGCGGTGTGGCGGGGGGCGCTTGGCAACCTCGATCATTATTCGCGCTACGCCGCATTCGATCAGGCGCGGGACAATCAGGCAAGCCGAGACGGCTTCGGCGGCATCGGCACGAAATTGGACCCGGACAACCCCCGCCGTATCGTTTCAGTTATGCCGCACTCTCCGGCGGCCGTGGCCGGCGTGATAGCGAATGACGAACTCATCGAAATCAACGGCCAATCTGTTAATTTGATGCAGCCTGGCGACATAGCGCCGCTATTGCGCGGTGATGCCGGGACGCGGATCGTCCTGCGCCTAAAGCACCCCGGCGGGCGGCTGTATTCCGTGAAGCTGGCGCGCGTTCATTTGGCGGAAACCACCGTCACCTATCAGCGTCTGCCCGGCAACATCGCCTATTTTAAAATTACCAGCTTCAACAGCCAGACCGCCGAGACGCTGCGGGCGGCGATCATGCAGGCGCGGTCTGAGATCGGTCCCATGCTCTCCGGGTTCATCCTGGATTTGCGTGATAATCCGGGAGGTCTGCTCGATCAGGGCGTCAAGGTCGCCGATCTGTTCCTGAAAGATGGGCGCATCCTGACGACGCGGGGACGCCATCCTGAAAGCCTGCAACAATTCGATGCGACCGGCGATAATATGGCTGGCGACACCGCCCTGGTCGTGCTGACCAACGGTAAGACAGCCTCGTCTTCAGAGATCGTTGCCGCCGCGCTTCAGGACTTGGGACGCGCCGTCGTCGTCGGCTCCAGCACTTATGGCAAAGGCACGGTGCAAACCGTCCTCGGCCTGCCCGACCGGGGTGAATTGACGCTGACCTGGGCGCGGCTCTACGCGCCATCGGGCTATGCGCTGTATCATGTTGGCGTCATTCCCAATGTCTGCACCAGCAACACCGGCAATGATCCAGCCAAGCCGATTGAGAATGCACGCCAGAACATCTTTGACTCCTACAAAATCATGCAGGCGCGCCGGCATGCGGATCATTTGACCCAGGCGGAACAGGACGCACTGATCCAGCAATGCCCGCAACATATCGGCGAGCACGACTTATCCGATGTTGACCTCGATGTGGCGGCGTCGCTCTTCACCGATCCCACGCTGATGAGCCATCTCCGCGTGCCGATGACCCTAACCACGGTCGGGCGGTAAGCCAGGCATTTGGCGCCCCGATTGACGAGGCGGCTAAAAACCGCTTGCAAAAACTATCTCAGAACATATCTTACGATACATCGTACGTTCAATCGTACGTAACAACCAACTAAGGAAGAACTATGCATCATCATATTTTTGCAATCGGCCGGCATCGTGACCGGCACGGCTTTCGCCACGGCGGTGGCTTTATGGGCGGCCGTGGAGGTCGTGGCGATTTTCCGGGTGGGCGTAAGCTCAACTCGGGCGATCTGCAGCTTTTGATCCTGGCCCTGCTCGCCGAACAGCCGGCCCATGGCTATGAGCTGATCAAGACCATCGAGGAGCGCTCGAAAGGGTTCTATACGCCGAGCCCGGGCGTTATCTATCCGGCCCTGACATATCTCGACGAGATCGGTTATGCCAGCGTTGAGCCAGAGGGTGCCCGCAAGCTGTATCGCATCACGCCGGAGGGCGAGGCCCATCTCGCCGCCAACAAGGCGGCTGCCGACCTCATCATGCAGACCTTGTCGCGTATCGGCGAACGCATGGAGGATGTGCGGGAAGCCTTTGCCGGCGTCAGCGATGAAGATGG
>CAIZEE010000130.1 GCA_903931835.1 uncultured Elstera sp. | reverse complement strand
ATTGCGACGGCATTACTGCATGATGTCGTCGAAGATACCGGCGTCACGCTGCCCGAAATCGAGCGCACCTTCGGTGTCGAGATCAGCCGGCTGGTTGATGGCGTCACCAAGCTAGGCCGCCTCGAACTGCAATCCGATCAGGCAAAGCAGGCAGAGAATTTCCGCAAGCTCGTGCTCGCCATGTCGGAAGATATCCGCGTGTTGCTGGTCAAGCTCGCCGATCGGCTGCACAACATGCAGACCCTGCATTTCATCAAGGATCCGGCCAAACGCCGGCGCATCGCGGCCGAGACGATGGAAATCTATGCGCCGCTGGCAGAGCGCATCGGCCTGAACGACATCAAGGACGAGCTTGAGGATCTGGCCTTCGCCGAGCTCAATCCGGAGGGGCGCGAGTCAATCCTGGCCAGGCTCAATTTTCTGCGCAATCGCGGCACCGATATCGTCAGCGCGGTCATCACGGAATTGGTCGATACGCTGAAGGAGCACGGCGTTACCGCGGTCGTGTCGGGCCGGGAAAAGACGCCCTATTCGATCTGGCGCAAGATGCAGCGCAAGAATGTTGGGTTTGAGCAGCTCTCCGACATCATGGCGTTCCGCATCGTCGTCGAGTCGATCGAGCTTTGCTATCAGTCGCTCGGCGTCATGCACTCGGCCTATCCGATGGTGCCGGGCCGCTTCAAGGATTACATCTCGACGCCGAAGCCGAACGGCTATCGCTCGTTGCATACCTCGATCATCGGGCCGGAGCGTCAGCGCATCGAGGTGCAGATCCGCACCGAGGAGATGAGCCAGGTCGCCGAATTGGGCGTGGCCGCACACTGGCAGTACAAAGCCGGTGAGCCGCGCACTGAAGGGCGCCAATATCGCTGGCTGCGCGAGTTGCTCGACATTCTGGAACACGCCTCCGGACCCGAAGAATTCCTCGACCATACCAAGCTCGAGATGTTCTCCGACCAGGTTTTCTGCTTCACGCCCAAGGGCGATCTGTATGCCCTGCCGCGCGGCGCCTGCCCGGTCGACTTCGCCTATGCGGTGCATAGCGGCATCGGCGATACCTGCGTGGGGGCGAAGATCAACGGCCGGATCATGCCGCTGCGCACGCAGTTGCAGAATGGCGATCAGGTCGAGATCGTCACGTCCAAGGCGCAGACGCCGTCGCCGAACTGGGAAGATTTCGTCGTCACCGGCAAGGCCAAGGCGCGCATCCGCCGCTTTGTCCGCACCCAGAAGCGTGCGCAATTCGTCAATCTTGGACGCGACATCATCCAGAAGGCGTTCCGGCAGGAGGGTTATCCCTTTGCCGAAAAATCGCTTGATGGCGCGGTCAAGGCGCTGAAGCTGGCCGGCGTTGAGGATCTGCTGGCCTCGGTCGGGGAAGGTTTGCATACCGGCCGTGAGATCATCCATATCGTCTTTCCGGGCTCGCGCCCGACCGCCCGCAAGGACGCCAATGTCAAGGATTTGGGCGATGGCGTCGTCGTGCCCATGCCGAGGCCAAAGGCGAAGTCGAACGGCAGTGCGGTCCCGATCCGCGGGCTGATCGCCGGCATGGCGCTGCATTATGCGCGCTGTTGCCATCCGCTGCCGGGCGACCGGATTGTCGGCATCGTGACCTCCGGCAAGGGGGTGACGATCCACACGATCGATTGCGTGACGCTAGAAGCCTTGGCCGACCAGCCTGAACGCTGGCTTGATGTCGCCTGGGATTTGGAGAACGCGGTTCCAGACAGCCATCTCAGCCGCATCAATGTCGTGGTGACCAACGAGGCCGGCAGCATGGGCAGCCTGTGCACCGTCATCGGCAAGAACCAGGGCAATATCAGCAACCTGAAAATCACCACCCGCAGCCTCGATTT
>CAIZEE010000129.1 GCA_903931835.1 uncultured Elstera sp. | reverse complement strand
GCACCGAGGTGATCGAGCCCTTCTTGGTCGAGGTGATGCGTTCCTGCAAGGCGCCCATATCGGTCGACAGGGTCGGTTGATAGCCGACTGCGGACGGGATACGGCCGAGCAGAGCGGACACTTCGGAGCCTGCCTGGGTGAAACGGAAAATGTTGTCGACGAAGAACAGCACGTCCTGGCCTTCGGCATCGCGGAAATATTCAGCCAGCGTCAGACCGGTCAGGCCGACACGGGCGCGCGCACCCGGCGGCTCGTTCATCTGGCCATAGACCAGCGCCACTTTGGAGCCCGGGCCATCGGTCTTGATGATCCCTGAATCCATCATCTCGTGATAGAGATCGTTGCCCTCACGGGTACGCTCACCGACACCGGCGAAGACGGAAAAACCGCCATGCGCCTTGGCGACGTTGTTGATCAATTCCTGGATCAGCACGGTCTTGCCGACGCCGGCGCCGCCGAACAAGCCGATCTTGCCGCCGCGCGCATAGGGCGCCAGCAGATCGACCACCTTGATACCGGTGACGAGAATTTCGGACTCGGTCGACTGCTCGGCATAGCTCGGCGCCTGACGATGGATCGGCAGGAAACTCGTGCTCTCAACCGGGCCGCGCTCGTCGATCGGCTCACCAACGACGTTCAGGATGCGCCCGAGCGTGCCCGGACCGACCGGCACCATGATCGGCGCACCGGTATCAACCACTTCGGTGCCGCGCACCAGACCGTCGGTTGAGTCCATCGCGATCGTGCGCACGGTGTTCTCACCCAGATGTTGCGCTACCTCGAGCACCAGCGTCTTGCCGTCATGCTGCAGATGCAGCGCATTCTGGATTTCCGGCAGATCGCCCTCGAACTGCACGTCGAGGACGGCGCCGATGATTTGGGTGATTTTGCCGACGTTATTCTTGGCCATAACAGATGCTCCGATCGAAGCTTAGACCGCCTCAGCCCCGGAGATGATCTCGATCAGCTCCTTGGTGATGACGGCCTGGCGGGTGCGGTTATAAATGAGGGTCAGACGTTTGATCATGTCGCCGGCATTGCGCGTCGCATTATCCATCGCGGTCATGCGCGCACCTTGTTCACTGGCATTGTTTTCCAGCAACGCGCGGAAGATCTGGACCGACAGGTTGCGCGGCAGCAGCGCACCCAGGATCTGGTCTTCTTCCGGCTCGTATTCATAGACGAGGCCTTGCTCGGTCACTTCGGGCAAGGCCACGGGGATCAGTTGCTGGCGCGTGACGATCTGCGAGATGGCGGATCTGAAGCGCGAATAGACCACCGTCGCGACATCGATCTCGCCCGCCTCGAACAGCGTGCGCACCTTGGTCGCAACCGTGTTGGCGAGGGCGAATTCGACGCGCTTGGCGTTGCCGAGCTCGATCGTCTCGACGATGTGGGAGGCGAAATCGCGGCGCAGATTGTCACGGCCACGGCGGCCGACGCACAGGATCTTCACCGTCTTGCCATCGGCCAGCAGGCCTTTGATCAACGCTCTTGCGTCTCGCGCGATCGAGGAGTTGAAGGCGCCGCACAGGCCACGATCCGATGTGGCGACGACAACCAGATAGGTCTGGCTCTTGCCGTTGCCGGCAAGCAGGGCAGGCGCCTGTCCGACCACGCGGCTGCCGATGGCGGCGACGAGCTTATCCATCCGCTCGGCATAGGGCCGAGCCTGCTCGGCCTGATCCTGCGCGCGACGCAGCTTGGCCGCCGCCTCCATTTTCATGGCGGAGGTGATCTTCTGCGTCGACTTAACGCTGCGGATGCGCAGGCGCAGGTCTTTAAGGCTGGCCATCCGTAACTACTCGAACTTCGCCTGGAAATCGTCCAGGAAGCTTTTCAGCTTTGCCTCGTTATCCTTGGTGATCTGCTTCTCGGTGCGGATCGATTCCAGGATATGCGGCGCGCTGGTCTTGATCGCTTCGCGGAACGCCTTCTCGAACCGGCCGACGGCGGAGACATCGACCTTGTCGAGATAGCCCTTCACACCGGCATAGATCGACAGAACCTGCTCCTCAACCGGCATCGGCGAGAATTGCGGCTGCTTCAGAAGCTCGGTCAGACGCGAGCCACGGGCCAGCAACTGGCGGGTCGAGGCGTCGAGGTCGGAGGCGAACTGCGAGAAGGCGGCCATTTCGCGGTACTGGGCCAGATCGAGCTTGATCGTGCCGGCAACCTGCTTCATCGCCTTGATCTGGGCGGCGGAGCCGACGCGGCTGACCGAGATACCCACGTTGATGGCGGGGCGGATACCGCGATAGAACAGATCCGTCTCAAGGAAGATCTGCCCGTCGGTGATCGAAATTACGTTGGTCGGGATATAGGCCGACACGTCGCCGGCCTGCGTCTCGATGATCGGCAGCGCGGTCAGTGAGCCATTGCCCTCAGCATCATTCAGCTTGGCGGCGCGTTCCAGCAGGCGGCTATGCAGATAGAACACGTCGCCGGGATACGCTTCGCGGCCAGGCGGACGGCGCAGCAGCAGCGACATCTGGCGATAGGCCACGGCCTGCTTCGACAGATCATCATAAATGAT
>CAIZEE010000128.1 GCA_903931835.1 uncultured Elstera sp. | reverse complement strand
GCCGCGCTACGTCTCGCCAATCGAAGGCATCGGAAGGTCCGCAGCTCTCCTCCACGCATCTATGACATTCTGAAGCACACCTGACAGCGCCCGTTGGCCGTGCCGACCTAGCACGACTACGTGATCGCCACCTCCAAACTTACCTTCGCCATATGCTCCGCCGCTGTATCCGACTGAAGTGACCAACACAGCTTCATTTGAGCTGACCAGCCGGCGGTCAGCACGTCGCGTCAATATCGAATGCTTAAGTGCATCTGCAACGTCGCCTAGCAGTGCGACATCGCCAAGGAACGTGTCTACGCGCTATCGAGTACGCGAGGGGGCGGCGACGTCGATCGCTGTGGGATACTTATCTATACGGCGAGCGCAGGTGCGCAGGGCACACTCGGCGGTCTCGTCGCAACGGCTCCGAGATTTGCTTACATTCTCAAGAGCGCCTTGGACCGCCTGCGGATTTGCTCAAATGACCCAGTTTGTGCCGATCATGAACCAGACGATAGGAGCGGCGATCGGGCAACCCATGGCGCCGCGTGCCATGGCTGCCTGCTGATCGCCGAAACGAGTTGCGAGATGAGAAACCTTTTCCTCGACCGCAGTCTCCTGGTGCCAACGATGGCGGATGATCTGTCCTGCTTCTTTCAGTGAGTTGGGATGGTGCTCTTCATCATCTCTGAACGTGTTGAAAAAGAGCGGGAGGATTGCGCCGGCTAAACTCAGCAATATGGTAACGATCGTTCACGTACTCGACAGAAAACATCGCCCCCGTTTTGCCCTATTGGGCATGCCATTCTATCTGAGGAGACGGGTTCCCACGAGTAGGAGTGGAGGCCGGGTGCGTGATTAATCTTGTTTCTGTTTCTCAGGCCCTGCTGGTTGCGGAGCATCTCAGCTTCAGCCGGGCGGCGCAGGTGCTCGGTGTTCGGCAATCTGCGGTCAGCCGACGCGTCAGGGCACTAGAAGACGCGCTCGGCGTGTCCCTGTTTGAGCGAGAGTCCACCGGCGTGCGGCTGACCGAGGCTGGTCGACGGTTTCTTGAGCGGGCCAGGCCAGCGCTTTCCGAGATCGACCATGCCGTGAAGGCCGCAGCTAACGCCGGTCGCGGCGCGGAGGGTGTGCTTCGGATCGGCATCCTGTCTTCTGTCTCGGGTGGCTTTATGCGCGACGTCCTTGGCCACTATCATTGCTACAACCCTGCCATCGCGATCGAGCTGGTCGAAGGCTCGACGCCGCGGTTTGCGCGCGTTGCGGTGCTTCGTTACCCGATGGGTCCGCATGAATTCTTTGAATCTGAGCCATGGCTGTTCTCCGCGACGGCCGGCCAAGAGACTCTCTCTCGCCCTCAACCCGTCACGGAGCCCCGGCGCGCCTCTAACTCTGATCTCTTTCGGCTGGCCGGCCGGGGCCTGCGAGAGCGACAGGGGTGGCGCTCCGATGGTTTGCCCGAAGCACGCGGTATGGATCGGACTAAGCTGCCGTGGGCTTTCTGTTGTCCGAAAAATACGGTAACGTTCGGACAAAGGTGACCCATGCGCGGACCCAGCACAGACCTGAAGCGACAAATCCTAGATCGCATCGATGGCCAGACGGCCGACGTCTGGACGCCCATCGACTTTCTGGACCTCGGCGCCCGCGCTGCGGTCGACAAGGCGTTGCAGCGGCTGGCTGCGGATGGGGATATTCGCCGCTTTGACCGCGGCCTCTATTACCGTCCGAAGCTCAATAGCCTGACCAAGAAGCTCTCGCCCCCGCATACACGAGCCATTATCGACGCCGTGGTTCGCCGCGACCAGGCGCGAGTTGTCGTCGATGGCATGACAGCCGCCAACGATCTCGGTCTGACGAACGCCGTTCCAGCACAGGTGACGGTGCTGACCGATGCGCGTCTGCGCCCACTTCAATTCGGGGCGCAGCAGATCCGTTTTCGACAAGCCGCCCCAAGCCGACTCTACTGGGCCGGCCGACCGGGAATGCGCGTGGTGCAAGCGCTCTATTGGCTGCATGACGTCCTGCCCACAGATCAGCCCGTCATAATCAAGCGCCTGCGAAATCTACTCGCCCATGACGGCCATGGGATGCAGATTGCCGCTGATCTGCGCGCGGGCCTTTCGGTTATGCCGATCTGGATGCAATCGATCGTGCGGGAGCTTCTTTCGGATAAGCCTCCTGGCAGAACCGATGATGTCCTCAACGATCATGCCGACGACGATCATCCGCACGTGTTGGCCGACTGATGGCGATCAATCCGGCCTTTGCGAACGTCCTGAGCGCGGACGCGGAAACGCATCGTGGTTTGTTTAGGGCCTCGGCGCGTTGTCGGGGCTCCTTATGGTAAGGGCCTTCACCAGACAAAGTGAACAGTTTCCGTCTGGAAGGGTGTGTTGAATTGTCAGAAGCTATGCTTGCCTCCTCGGCTTGGCTCGCTGTCGATCGGCGGCACCAGGGAAAGGCTGACGGGAGCTTCTACGAGTGGGTGAATATCCCGTCGTTTCCGGACCAGCCGTTGAAACTGTTCCGGCCGATGGTCGATATCCGGCGGCTCTTTGATGGACCTTAAGCCAGAAGATCTGGCCGAGTTCTTTCGGACACGGAAAGTAGGGTTCGGGCGGTGTCTTGAGCCGTTGATGCAATGCGGTGAGCCGGCCATTCGCGCGCATTCAATCCAGAACCGTCAGACCATAGCGCTTTTGGAACAGGACAATCATGTCCTCGCTTG